>CATMVR010000189.1 GCA_950075905.1 uncultured Persicitalea sp.
GGCGTCGGCCACTGCGCCCGTAGGGGTACCCCCTTTGCCGGGTGCCATTACATCCCAGAAAAAGCTGTGGTTCCAGTGCCCCCCGCCGTTTTGCCGAATGGCTTCCGGCGCGCTGGAAATATTCTTAAACATATCGGTCAGGGCCATTTTTTCGAACTCGGTACCCTTTATGGCATCGTTTAATTTACTGACATAGCCAGCGTGGTGCTTTCCGTAGTGAATTTCCATGGTCTGCTTATCAATAGACGGCTCCAATGCCCCAAAATCGTAGGGGAGGGGCTGCTGGGAGAAAGGAGCCATCATTTCGGCACTTTCTTTGGAAGAAGTCTGACAGGCCGATTGCCCCGCAAAAGCCCCGACGGCCAGTGTAGTGCCCGCAAGCGTGCGCAAAAAATCAGTACGGTTCATAATCAGTTAGGTTTTAGGAAAAAATTAATCGTAAGCCACCCGGCTCACGATGCTTCGCCCGAGCGTGATCTCGTCGGCGTATTCAAGATCACCACCGATGGGGACACCCCGGGCAATGGTGCTGATTTTAACCCCGAAGGGTTTCAATTTCTTTTGCAGGTAAAAGGCAGTGGTATCGCCTTCCATGGTAGGACTCAGCGCCAGAATTACCTCCTTCGTTTCCTGCGTAGCCAGCCGGCTGGTAAGCGATTCTATGTTAAGATCGGCGGGGCCAATCCCTTCCAGGGGCGAGATAATCCCCCCCAGCACGTGGTACAGGCCGGTGTATTGGCTGGTGTTTTCTATGGCCAGCACATCGCGGGTGTCCACCACCACGCACAGCAGGGAGGCGTCCCGTTTAGGGTTTTTACAAATATTGCACAGCTCGTCGTCAGAAATATTATGGCACAGTCGGCAAAAACGCGATTGCGTACGCATGGCAATCAGGGCCTCTGATAGCGAGCGGGTCTGCTGCTCTTCCCGTTTGAGCAAATGTAAGGTAAGTCGTAAAGCGGTTTTTTTACCAATGCCGGGCAGTTTGGCTATTTCATTTACGGCATCTTCGATGAGGCGTGAAGGATAATTCATAGCGTGAGCAGCGAACTTTTTAGCATATTTCAGCCGAAATTCCGCGGCGACAGATTTCGTTACGCATGGGTACCAATGCTTCAAACTCACCTTCCTTTACGGAGCATTTGCCTTTGAAATGAATAATAATCGTACATTGCTCGGCTTGTTCGGGAGTATGGTCGCATACTTTGATCAGAGTATCGATTACCCAATCAAATGTGTTTACTTCATCATTGAAAACAACGAGCGTACGCACTTCCGTTTCAACGGTTTCTTCCAAAACTTCTACGTCGGTTTCTATATGAGTTTGCATAACAGTCAAAATTACGTTTGATTAGCAAAATTAATTAAAAAGAAGGACTATCGGAAGGGATTTGCCCTTCTTTATAACCCGTTTATCCTCTAAAAGTTAACTTATTTTTATGAACCCCTACATTGCCCTGGCGATCCTTGTTCTGTACTTTGGAATGCTCATTATTGTCTCCATTTATACCTCGCGGGGAGCCGATACAAATACTTTTTTTACGGCCAATCGACAATCTCCCTGGTACCTGGTGGCATTTGGTATGATTGGGACATCGCTTTCGGGGGTTACTTTCGTGTCGGTACCCGGTGCGGTGCTTAACATTCAGTTTTCGTACTTCCAGGTAGTACTCGGCTATTTACTGGGGTACCTGGTGATCGGTACGGTACTTATGCCGCTTTACTACCGGCTCAACCTGATCTCCATCTACACGTACCTGGAAGATCGGTTTGGTTTCTGGTCCTACAAGTCGGGTTCGGCGGTCTTTCTGCTCTCCCGCACGGTGGGCTCGGCGGTGCGCCTCTACGTGGCCGCCGGTGTGCTGCAGCTAGCTCTTTTTGCGCCCCTCGGCGTGCCCTTCGAGGTAGCGGTGGCTATCACCATCCTGCTAATCTGGATATATACCTTCAAAGGAGGCATCAAGACCATCATCGTTACGGATACCCTGCAGACAACCTTTTTGGTAACGGCCGTGATTCTGACGATCATCCTGGTTTCCCGCGAGCTCAACATTCAGGGCTTTGCCGACATGGTATCTACGGTACGCGAAAGCGATTATTCCAAAATATTTTACTGGAATGCCAACGATCCCAAAAACTTTTTCAAGCAGTTTTTTGCCGGAGCGTTTATCGCCATCGTCATGACCGGGATGGATCAGGATCTTATGCAAAAAAACCTTACCTGTAAAAATATTGGGGAGGCTCAAAAGAATATGTTCTGGTTTACGGTAGTGCTTGTCATTGTCAATTTGTTGTTTCTTTCGCTCGGAGCCCTGCTATACCTCTATGCTGCCGAAAAAGGGATTGCTCTGCCCGAAAAAACCGATGATTTTTATCCTATGCTAGCCCTCAATAATCTGGGTGTGGTAGTAGGTATAACCTTTTTGCTCGGGATCACCGCGGCTACTTACGCCAGCTCAGATTCAGCCCTCACAGCCCTCACAACGGCATTTTGCGTAGACTTTATGAATGTGGGGAAGAAACCCGAAGCGCAGCGCTCCCGTATAAAATTCTGGGTTCACATTGGTTTTTCGGTGATATTTTACATCGTCATTCTCATTTTCAATCAACTCAATAATAAGGAAGTTATTACGGCGGTATTCGATCTGGCTGGCTACACCTACGGGCCGCTACTGGGGCTGTTTACTTTCGGACTGTTTCTGAAGCGGCCGGTGCGTGATGCGCTGGTGCCCTTCGTATGTATTGCTGCCCCCATATTGACGTACATAGTAAACGAAAACTCAGCGGCCTGGTTTGGTGGCTATAAAATGGGTTTTGAGCGACTAATTCTGAATGGTCTCTTCACCTTTGTGGGATTGTGGATGCTGTCTTTGGGGAAAAAGGAGTAAGCTATTGACTGGGGAGATGGATTATGTAAATATATCTCCCCATTTTTTTTCAATACTGCGCTCAAACTGGCTGGTATAATTTTGTAGTTAAAGCTAGCAGGTTTAAAATATAAGATGATATGCTGACTCTACTATTCTTAATGGCATCGATAACGGGGGGAGTGTGGTGTTCCTATTTTGTGGAATATCTCGAAGACAAAAAAGCGAGAGAGGTAATGCCGGAGCCGCAGAAATTGTCAAAGTAGTTCGAGAGATGGATCCCAGAATTTTTCAGAAAAACGGATAATTTCATCCGAACATACGTGTACTCCTTCGCTTTCGAGGAGCTCCTGCATGGCAGTAGGGCTACCGAAAAAAAGCTTACCTGTGAGTATTCCGTTGCGATTTACGACCCGGTGAGCGGGCACGTCCGGACGGGCATGGCAGTTGTTCATGGCCCAGCCTACCATACGCGCACCCCGCCTGGAACCCAGGTAGGCAGCTATGGCCCCGTAGGTAGTGACTCGTCCCAGTGGCACGAGCTTTACTACCTCATAGACGTTTTCAAAAAAATCACTCTGGGGCATTGCTGGCGGGAAAGCGTTCTTCTACTTCTTTAACCAACTGATCATACCAGTCCTGGCCGTAGGCCCGAACAAGTGGCTCTTTCAGAAACTTGTAGAGGGGTACTCCCAGTTCCTGCCCAAATGAACAGGCCGGGCTGCAAATATCCCAGCGATCGTAGTTCAGGGCGTGATACTGCTCGTACTTCGTAATCCTGATAGGGTACAGATGGCACGAAAGCGGCTTTTTGAAATCGATTTTTCCGTCATTATAGGCCGCCTCAATCCCGCATTTCAATACCTTTTTTTCATCGTAGAAAGCATAGGCGCACTCTTTGCCTTCAATGACGGGCGTAACCATGTCGCCCTCCCAGTCTTTGGTATATACCCCTTCTTTCGCAATGACCGCTTTGCCCGCTTCGGAAAGGTAAGGCTCTACGTGGCGGTATATCTTTTTCAGAATGGGAAGCTCGTTATCTTCCAGCGGTGCCCCGGAATCTCCTTCCACGCAGCAGGCTCCTTTGCATTTTTCGAGATTACAGACAAAAAACTGGTCGCCAATGTCGTCGCTGATGCAAGTGTTTTCAATTAATATCATAAAATATGCTAACAGGGTATATGCTATTGTTGGGGTATTTTCAGGTTCTCACCCAGCTTGACGTTGGTATCGCTCATAGAATTGACACGCTGAATCTCACTCATGCTGACACCGTACTTTTTCGCAATCGAGAAAAGGGTATCGCCTGATGATACCTGGTGAAATGTATAACGGTTACCGGTATCACCTGGTTCGCTCACAGGAGCGCTGGATTTACTCACCAGTAGTTTTTGACCCACTTCCAGGATGTTTTTCAGGGTCAGGTTGTTCATAGCCAGCAGTTCGTTTATTTCGAGGTTGTACATCCTGGAAATACTGTAATACGTTTGTCCACTGCTCACGGTATGGTAGCTGCCTCCGCTGTTTCCCTGCCAGCTCGGCCCGGCATTGTAGTCGGGCTGCCGAGAAGGAGTATTCCTGGTTACGGGCGCGGGGCTGCGGGTAGAGGTAGCGGGTTGCGGTTCGGAGCTACGGGCAGGGGTGGCAGGCTGCGGCTCGGAGGCACCTTGCTGCGAAATAATAACTACCCGGCTACCGGTATCGTTGACAGTACGCTGGGGAGGCCGGGCGGGCTCAGGCTCTTCCACTGCCGCTGCCGCGCGCCGGGTGTCGGCCGGTCGTTCAACGGGGGTTTCGACAGCAGGCACCAGCTTGGGCGTATATTTTTTGCGTTCCGAAGCATCCTGAGGAATGGAATAGTCGGGGGTTGTGCGGGTAATCTCGGGTTGAGTATCCCAGGTTGGTTGCCCGGTAGGAATCTCCATAATCTCCACCGGGGTTCGGGCGGGCCTTTTTTTCATGAGCCACATTACCCGGCCTGTCTGCAAACGCTGATTACGCGAATTAATCCGGTTGTACTTCAATAAATCTCTGGTGGTAATACCATAAATCTGCGAGAGATTCCGGATGGTTTCCCCCTGACGCACGGTATGGTAGGGCACCATGGCCTTTTTGTTCTTTTTGGACAGATAGTACACTTCCCCAGGAATGAGTGCCTCCCGGGGGCTTAGATCATTGTATTTCAGAAAACTGGAAGTGCTTATTTTGGCTATCCGGGCCAGGTTGGCGGCTTTATCCCCCGCCCGGGCCTGTACGCCGGGCAAGCCGTTAATTTCGTAAAATGTCGGATTGTTGTTGCCTTTCATTTTTACTTCCACCTTTTTCAGGACAGGAAAACCGATGTCGTTGTGAATATAGAGCGAACCGGGTGAGGTGGAGGTACTGGCAATCTTCTGCCTTACATTGTTGAGGCTGGAAGAAGCCACCGGTAGCGCTACTACGTAGTCCCGGTCGGTGGGAACGCGGTCGGAGGCCAGCCAGCGGTTGTAGCGCTGGATATCGAGAGGATCTACGCCCATTTCTTCCGCAATCTGCCCCAGGCTTTGTCCCCGGCCTTTGCGGTATTCCAGCAGCACAATGGTGTTGGCCGTCCGGTGCTGATCCATGGCGGACTCGATCGCGATTTTATGGGCAAAAAAGCGCAATACGTATACATCCGTCCGGTTGGTCAGGGTGATCTCGTGGGCGTAAGCCCAATCGGCTGGCACAATTCTGGAAATGCCACCCATGCCCAGGTAAAAAGAGTACAGCGAGGACACCCAGTTGTTGAATTGCTTATTGCTCCGTTTGAGATAGCGGGCCGCCGCGCGGGTGGAAGAGGCGATGTTCTTTCGCTCGTCGATCTCGTTGTCTACCCGAAGGCCCATTTCCAGGGCAGTTTCTTTCTTGAACTGCCAAAAGCCCACGGCGTTGGACGTGGAAACCGCGTCGGGCGTGAGGGAGCTTTCCTGTACGGCCAGGTACTTGAAGTCCAGAGGTACCTCTTCCTCGATGAGCACCCCTTCCAGAATTGGGAAATAGAGTACCGCGCGGTCCAGTTTATCATCCCAGTACCGTTTATTGGCCATGAGATTACGCATGTCGGTCTCAATAATTTTGCGGGCCTCCCGGTCAAATTTTACGTTTATATTGCCAAACATAATACTCTGAGGGATTTCAGGGATATTCTGGGCGGCCAGTCTGGACAGAGACGTAAGGGTAAACAGATAGACGAGAAAAATAACTTTCCCGGAAAATTTCTGGTAGTTTACAGGCATGGGTAAGGGCATTTAGTTGTGAGTATAGACAGACATTGTTTTATCTGCCCTCCGGCTACCTGGGTAGCCTATATCGGCATCCCAGGCGGGCGTTTGATTATTTCTTTTGCGCAATCATTATTCCGTCACGAATGGGTAATAAAAGACAATGTACGCGCTCGTCCTGACTCAGGGAGCGGTTGAAGTCCAGCAAAGCCTGGGTGTCTTTGTCGGTTTTACGGGGTGAAGTTTCAACAACTTTCCCACTCCAAAGTACGTTGTCGGCCATGATGATTCCTCCCGGCCGCACCTGGTCGATGACCATGTCGTAGTAAGTCTGGTAATTGGCCTTGTCGGCGTCTATAAAGACAAGGTCGAGTTGCTCCTGAATCGATGGGATGATATCCAGCGCATTGCCAATGCGGTAGTCAATTTTAGAACCAAAGGGAGATTGATCGAACGTGGAGCGAACCTGCGTTTCTAGCTCTTCGTTGACGTCAATGGTGATCAACTTTCCGTTTTCTGCCAGGCCCTCGCACAGGCAGAGGGCCGAATAGCCGGTATACGTACCCACTTCGAGGATACGTTCTGGCCTGAGGAGTCGGGAAAATAAGGCCAGGACCCGGCCCTGCATATGCCCGGAAAGCATGCGGGGCTTCAGGGCTTTGGCGTGCGTTTCGCGATTTACGTGCCTAAGCAACTCACTTTCGGCCTCCGTATGGGCCTCCACGTAGGCTTCAATTTCTTTGGGAACTAGCTCCATCCAACGTTCTGGTAACAAAATTGCAGCTTGTCACTACATCAAATATAGTAAATAAACGAGATTTGCAAGCGTATCTTGTTCAAAACCTTGGGAGAGTGGTCTGCACTATAAAGCTTCTTACAAGTTGAGTAGCTGCTGCAGGTATTTTCCATAGCCACTCTTGACCAGCGGCTGGGCGATTTCGGTCAGCTGCGCGGCATCAATGAAGCCCATGCGGTAGGCCACTTCCTCGATGCAGCCGATCTTCAGGCCCTGCCGCTCCTCGATTACCTGCACAAACTGCCCCGCCTGCATCAGCGACTGGAACGTGCCCGTATCCAGCCAGGCCGTGCCCCGGTCGAGCACACCTACTTTCAGCTTACCCAGTTCGAGGTACTTACGGTTGACGTCGGTGATCTCCAGCTCGCCCCGGGGCGAGGGCTCGATGTTTTTGGCAATCTCCACCACCTCGTTGTCGTAGAAGTACAGGCCCGGCACGGCGTAGTTGGATTTCGGTTTCTCGGGCTTTTCCTCGATCGAAAGTACACGTGAGTCGTCATCAAACTCTACCACGCCGTAGCGCTCCGGATCCGTGACCTGGTAGGCGTAGATCACCCCGCCATCGGGGTTGTTATTAGCTTGTAATAGTTTCGAAAGTCCCGAACCGTAAAAAATATTGTCCCCCAGAATCAGGGCCACCTTATCATCGCCAATGAACTCCTCACCGATGATAAAGGCCTGCGCCAGTCCGTCCGGGCTGGGTTGTACGGCGTACTCAAACGAGCAGCCCAGGCGGCTGCCGTCGCCCAGCAGCTTCTCGAAGTGCGGCAGGTCGTGGGGCGTGGAGATGATCAGAATCTCCCGGATGCCCGCCAGCATCAGGATCGACAGCGGGTAGTAGATCATCGGCTTGTCGTACACCGGCATGAGCTGCTTGCTGACGGCTAGTGTCAAAGGGTGTAAGCGGGTACCGGAGCCTCCGGCGAGTATGATACCTTTCATTTTATTAATTTTGAATGAGTGAATTGTGAATGAGTGAATGGGCAGTCTGCGCCACTTGCAATGCGTTACCGTTTGCTCATTCTTATGCTATTACCTGCCTTCGTACATTTCGTCGTAGTACTTCTTGTAATTGCCCGAGGTCACGTTGTGTAGCCAGTCCTGGTTGGTGAGGTACCAATCGACAGTTTTGGCCAGGCCTTCCTCAAACTGCAGGGAGGGCTCCCAGCCCAGCTCGGTCTTGAGCCTGGTAGCATCGATGGCGTAGCGCAGGTCGTGCCCGGCGCGGTCGGTGACGTAGGTGATCAGCTGCTCGGAGGTACCCGCCTCGCGGCCCAGGCGCTCATCCATGATCCGGCACAGCAACAGCACCAGGTCCAGGTTTTTCCACTCATTGTGCCCACCGATGTTGTAGGTCTCGCCGGTCTGCCCTTTGTGGAAGATCACGTCGATGGCACGGGCGTGGTCTTCCACATAGAGCCAGTCG
>CATMVR010000190.1 GCA_950075905.1 uncultured Persicitalea sp.
CCGTCAGGTCGGGTTCGGAAGCAATCAAGCCCCGGAGGCCGTCCGAAAACAGCCGGTGATCGTCGGCAATAAGAATTTTCATTGGTAAGGTATTTCCAGGTAAAAAGTAGTCCCCAGCGCATTGGAATCCATCGATACATTGGCCCTCAGAAACTGCGCCCGCGAGTGGATACTCTCCATTCCCAGTCCATCCGCGCTGGCGGTGGTAGCCATGCCCACTCCATTATCTTCCACCTGCAACACCAGGTGGCCGGGCTGGTACAGCAGTTGCACCGTCAGCTCCGTGGCCTGGGCGTGTTTTATCACATTATGCAGCAATTCACTGGCTACGCGGTACACCATCAGCTCGCGATCTTTCTGCATCCGTACCTCGGCGCCCGACTGGTAGTACGAAGCGCAAAACTCTCCTGATGCACCCAGGCTGTCCACGCTGCTACGGAGAATTTTTGCCAGACCAAACCGCTCGAAACCAGGCGGAGTAAGATCGTGCGAGATAGCCCGAATCGTATCACTCAGCGCATCTACCAGCTCCACAGACGGCCCCTCCCGCCTCTCACGCAGCAGGTTACTTTTGAGAATACTCAACGAGGCCCCCAGCTCGTCGTGCAGATCTCTGGCAATACGCTCCCGCTCGTTTTCCTGCGCCTGAATCACCCGACTCGCCGTCTCCTGCTGGTTGTGGTTCAGGGCTAGCAGCAAATTTTCTTTTTCTTTTTTGTAAAGGTTGTACTTCACCGTCAGCCCAAATGCCAGCACCAGCAGCTCGGCCAGGCCGCCGTAGGTAAGCAGGTCGTTGCCATTGACAGGCAGCGGAAACACCCGCGACAAAAGCACAAGAAACAACGTAAAAAGCAGCGTACCAAGAGCCCCGGCGTAATACAGCGCCAGCCGGGAGCCCTGCCGGTACCGCTCGTACAGGCTAGCCAGCACCAGCACAATGGAAGCCAGCATGCCCGCCCCTGCCAGCACGGTGTAGGTTGTAATAACATAGGTTGGGAAATAGGCCCCTGGACTTAAAAACGGTACCACGGCCAGCACCAGCAAGAATACCTTCACAGCGTTGTTTAACCGGTAGTACTGGCTGTTGGCCGCGGTTTGGCCCACAAAAAGCTGCATAAAATGAATCTGTATGGCGCAGTTGTAGAGGGCCAGAAAGTTGCGGGCCAGGTGGTTGAGAAAGGGAGACTCCGGCCACAGGTACTGGTAGCCATAGCCTTTGTCGGCCAGGCTAAACAGCCCCAGACCCAGCACGTACAGGCAGTAGTAGAAATGGATGGGGTCGCGCAGCGAAATCCAGAGAAAGATATTGAATACAATGATAAAAAGCAGCATACCTACCACGATGCCATGCACCAGGTAGGCAGCGTTGGAGGCTTCTTCAAAAGCCTGCCTTTTCCACAGTTTCAGGGGTACTTTGAGTACTTCCTGCCGGCGATCCAGCCGCAGCAGTACCACCAGGTCGGCCTGCCGGCCCACGGTAAAGGGAAATGCGAACGAATTTACCAGCAGCGGCCGCTGCTGGTACGGCAAAAAGCTGCCCGTCCGGTACAGGTGCCTGATTTTCCCCTTTTCGGCTGCGTAAAAATCCAGGTAGTAGATATGGTTGTTGGTGATTTCCAGCAGCAGATCGCTCGGCCTGCTACCACCTTTCAGCCCCAGAATGAGCCAGTAAGGGTAGGTTGTAAACCCGAAATTGACGAACCGTTCGTCGGTGGGCGTGGCCTTTCCCGCCAGGTACCGGTTCAATACCTCTTCGGGAGTCAGGTCGTCGTTGCTATCGGGCAGGTAGTAGAGGTAGGACTCCACGGTAGACACCCGCTCAAAAGCAGCCGGTACCACCCAGCCGGGCGGCATGGCATAGCCGGGCGCAAAGCTCAGGAAAACAAGCGCAAGAATCCGGGGCGCGAATCGCATGGGGAGTAATGTCAATGGTACCCAAAAATAGTAAAAATACCAGAACTCCGTGATAGAATTTAAAGCCGACTTTACTCAAAATTTGTAGTGGTAATATATTAAAAAATATGACAGCCTATGTGGGTACCTCGGATGATTGTGGCTCTGGCGGGAGTTGTACTTTTGGCCGTTGGCTTCCTGTTGAAAAAGCGGGATTCGCGCGACGTGAATACCCGCAAAGTAGATGGCATCGTGACCAGCGTCAGGAAGGAGTATATCCAGCAATCTGACACCCGGGCCGTACGCGTATACCATCTACCCGTGGTTCAGTTTCGGATCGAAGACGCAGACGAGACAGGCCAGGATTTGTTTCGGGTGGGAGATACCGTACAGACAACACTCAAAAAGGAACCCGGGCCACATACTTCCAGAAAATTTTGGTGGATATGGTACCTCGGGCTAATACTGGTCATGCTGTCTTTCCTACTCTGATTTCCGTATCCGCTATGACAAAGCCTGTACGAAACATATTTCGCTTTTTCCTTCTGCTGGCCACCTGGCAGGCATGGCCTTCGCAGAGCTTCGCCCAGCTTCCCGACGATCTTACCACAGTATTTGACTACGGAGAGCAGCGCGGACTGGCCGGCCCCTACCAGCGAGAACTCCTGAATGCGCTCTGGCGCTCGCAAACAGAGTCGCAGCGGGCCGCTCTCCGGCAGTTGCTCACGGCGGCGGGTTTGCCGCTGGTCAGGGTTTTTCTGCTCGAATCGTACCTTGCGGGGCACAGCTACACCGAATTGCAAACCTACCTGAACGAAACCCGGGCGTACGGGGAAACAGAAATATTCTCCCGCAGCACTATGCGCGACCCCACCGACCTGATTCAGCAGTGGAACGACGCCTGCTCAACGGCCCTTGTACAAACCGCCCTGGGAGAAGGTGACCCGATATTTGCCTGGCAGCTCAACAAACTGGGCGACCTCACCGACCAGAATCCTTACGGGAGCGCCCGGGCGGTGGCCGCCCAGCAAAAGGAATGGCTCGAAAAGCACGGTGGCCGGGCGGTAGCCAGGGGCCAGACCGACGGCGTGGCCATTGGGATCAACTCCCCCCTCAACGATTATTACGGGGCCATGCTGGGGCTCACCTACCGGGCCGAAGCGGCTGCCAATACCACGGCCTGGTATCAGTACATTGCTCAGCTTACCGGGCAGGGCTTTCTGGTACCTATCCGGATCGAATGGAGCGCAGCTGGCGGCACTGCGGTTGCGCATTTTGTGCTGGTACTGAATGCCTCTGCCAGCGCGGGTCAGCGGTCTTTTCTGATCCACGACACCTGGACCGGCCATACCGCCTGGGTAGCCGAAAGCTCTTTATTGCAGCATAGCATCGCTCCGGTCAACGCCTCATTCAGCATGACACTCACCCACGTATACGTACCCACCCCCCAGGATGTTTCGTGGCTCGCGGGGCGTTTCCGAAACTGGGGATCAGAGGTAGCCAGCCAGGCAGGAACCAGCATCCAAACCCAACAAACCCAGACAACGGCCTCCATTTCCTCCGAGCGCGCGGAAGTACTGGTCCAGAACGGACAATGGCTGCCGGCCCGGATTCTGCAAACCCGCGAAGACTATTTCTACATCCACTTTGAGGGCTACGATACCAGCCACGATCAGTGGGTCTGGAAAGATTTTGTCCGCCGCAGCGCTTCGTGGGCGCCCAATCAGCCGGTGTGGGTTTATTGGAAGGACAACCAATGGTATCAGGGAACGGTGGTGCAGGTTCAGACCAGCCAGGCCAGGATACGTTACGCCAACAACTACGAAGACTGGCAGCCCCTCGACCGGCTCCGGGCCCGCAACTAAAACCGGAATGAAAAACTAAACAGAACGTCCTATGAAAAAAGTAGTGCTGCTCCTGCTGGGAGAATGGCTCCTCCTGACCGGCCTGCGGGCCCAGGCATTTGAAGGTGCCTGGACGGGCGCTTTCAAAATTTTGGGAATTCAGACGCCTATCAGCCTCGAATTGACCACGCAGGGCAACGCGCTGCGGGGTGTTCTGAAAGACGAGCAAAACAGCTATCGGCTCGAAGGTACCATTGCCGGCAACCGCTCCCAGGGAAAGGTCATTACGGCGGTGGGCATCCGGTATAACTACCTCATGGACCTGGCCGGCGACCAGCTGAGTTTTTCCTACAAAGCCGGGTTTATGGGCACATTTCGTAGTGAAATGACCCGGACCGGCGGTGGGAGCTACCCCGACCAGGCACCACCAATGCCCGCTGGTGCAACGCCCCCTCCCGTGGCATATCCCAGCCACCAGGCACCTACCACCGCACCGCTGCCCCCCGCCCGGCAGGCCAGCGCGGAGGCCACACCTGTTCCCTCCCGCCCGGCGGCTGGGCCTGCCTCCTCACCCGCCGGGTTTGCCACCGCCAGCCGGGGTAAACTCTACCTGCGCACCACTTTCTGGGCGTCTACCGGCACGCTTGAAATTTCCCTGCTGTATCTGGGGGCGGACGGAATTGTGGTCCTGAACCCGGCCCTGGGCGCTGACCCGGTCAACCCGGCCTCGGAAGCGGCGGTACATCCCGCTGAGGTGGGCAGGTACCGGCTTACCGGCAATCAGGCGCAGGTAACCTGGCAGGACGGCCGGCAGCAGACGCTATCCATCGAACGCGACTCCCAGGGCGAACTAAGCGCCTGGGACGGCGGCCTGACCTCCCTGTGCCAAAAGTTTGGCGCCAACACACGGCTCGACAAATGCTACACCGGCACTGCCACGGCGGGCCGCGGAAGTGTTGCCAATACTTCCACGTATCGCTTCCAGGCCAACGGCACCTTTGAGCTGAACAGCCTGGGTATCATCTCAACCGGCATAGCCGGTCAGGCCAGCGAGGGGCAGTATCGGGGCACCTACACTCTGGGTGGCAATACGCTGCGTTTGTCTTTTGCCGACGGACGGAAAGAGAATATCGTCATCACACCCTTCACCGACTACAACCGCCGTGAGGGCTTTATTATGAACGGTCGGCAGTTCAAGCTCTGTCTGTAAAGCGCTCTATAACTTTGTTAATTTTAGGCCATACACTTTTATGAAAAAGCTGGTATTCTTTTTACTCATGACGGCCCCACTGGCTTTTGCCTGTGCCTGAAAGAAAGTAAGCACGGAGCCTACGATCCTTCGGTACGCTACGCTCTCAACAGCCCGGTAGATGTGGAGGCACGTGGTGTAATTTACGCTAGCTCTACCTCCCTCAGCGGCAGCGAAATCGTCACTTCCGTAAACTCCCCTTCGGTAGACGCAATGTCGATACTGCCCCGGTGATCTTCGACAATGTCCTTACTCATAAAAAGCCCCAGCCCGGTGCCCTTGGCGGTAGGTTTGGTGGTAAAGAAAGGACTGCAAATCTGCTCCAGTTCTTTTTTTACCATGCCTTTGCCATTATCACGAAGCTGTATTTTTACCGTTTCACCATCCAGCACGGTGCGTACCAGAAGCTGCAAATCGCAGTTTTTGTTCAGCTTGCTTTTTTCATTCAGGGCATAGCACGAGTTATTGACCATATTGCGTAGCGCCTGCTCAAACTCATCCGGGAGTAGGTCTACGTAGAGCGGTGCGTCGTCCGCGAGCTCAAACACCAGATTGACCGGCGGACAATTGGTTTCTTTGATCATCGCTTCATCCAGCAGCACAGGTATTTTGGTTTTCAGATAGGCGTTTATCTCGGTGTCGATAAATTGCGTGGAGCGTTTTTTGAGGAGCTTTTGCATATCCCCCACGATGCGGGCCGTGCTGTTGCCATGCTCATTGATTTTGGTTATACTCATTTTGAGCATGGAAATACTGTCCTCCACGTCGTCCCGGTCATCGTCCGAAAACCCCTCTTTATTCTTATCGATTACCTCCTCTACCTCCTCTACCAGGCTTACCGATGACTGGGAGAAGTTGTTGATGTAGTTCAAAGGGTTCAGGATCCGGTCTACGATTCCTTTGGTCAACTGGCCGATCGAGGCTAGCTTTTCCTGCCGGATCAACTCTTCCTGGGTATCTTTTAATTCATCCAGGGAGATTTCCAGCTCTTTGGTTGTGATTTTGAGCTCTTTGGTGCGTACTTCAACTGTATGCTCCAGTAACTTTTTTTGTTGTTCCAGAGCTTTGGTCCGAATCCGGACCGCCTGCACCACCACAAAGCCCAGCAGCAGTACGTATAGCAGGTAGGCCCACCAGGTTTGCCACCAGGGAGGTAAGATGGTAAAAGCATACTCGGCGGGCTTACTCCAATCCCCATAGAACCCCTTGCTGCTCAACTTAAATACGTAGGAACCCGGCGATAAATTACGATAGTCGGCCAGGGGGGCCTCCGCCGAGGTATACCACTGCCTGTCGTTTCCCTGCAAAAAATAACGGTACCGGGTACTGGCGGGGTTGTTCAGATGGGTACCCGTAAAGTGAAACGTCAGGTGATTTTGGTTGTAGGGCAATACCAGCCCGACGGGCAGGTGCCAGGCGCCGCTCAGGCTATCCCACTCGATGGAACTCCTTCCCAGCAGGGTGGTGTCTGCCGGTAGGCTGCTTTGGGTTAGGAAGGTCGTATCAGTTCTGGACCAAAGGGTATCTACCCGCCCGAGCAGGTTGGTGAGAAATCCTTTTCCGATAAAGTTCCGCGGGGTATCCATGATGTCCAGGCGGGTCACGTACGCGGGGGGCTGAAAACCGGCCTCCGGGGCATCGAAAGTACGGTTCATGATGGTGAGAACATCACCCGCACCAAGCCAGAATTGTCCCTCCCTGGTAATCATAAAAGCATTGGTATTGAAGTCGTCTTTCAGAAACCCCTGGTGCTTGGTCAAATTTTTCAGCACCCAGCGGGAGGCGCCCTTCTCCTGCTGTACCTCCCGGATCTGCGTCAGCCCTTTTACGGTACCGGCGTACATTTTCCCCTGCCACTCCTGCAAGGACACCGCCGACATGTTACCCAGCCCGTGGGCAGGAGTAAAGGTGGTCATTTGCTGCTTCGAAAGATCCAGCATAGCCACCCCTCCGCCATAGGTGGCCAGCCAGACTCTTTGCAGAGAATCGGGCGTAATGGCCCGGATGGCGTCATTTGGAAGCCCCTCCTGCACCCGCAGGTACCGCAATGTCTTGGCACCAGGGTTCACCACGGTAATACCTGCCCCCTCGGAAGCTACCCAAATCTCCCCGTTTGCGGCCTGCCATACATCGCCCGCATAATTTTTACCCAGGCCATTGGTTTCATTCAGATAGCGCAGCGTTTTATTTTTACTGTCAATGACTACCAGGCCCCCATCGGCCACAGAAGCCCAGGCATTTCCTTCCTTATCCAAAAACAGATGCTTGACATTTGCCTCTCCCAAGCCTTGAAAGTAATGCCGGAGTACTCCTTTTTCCCTGTCGATAACGTAAACTCCATTCGAGGAGGCAGCCCAAATATTTCCCGCCTGATCTTCGCATATATCCCAGAAACCCATTGTCTGGATTTTCAAATAGTCACTCACGTTTTTCAGGGTTTGGGTACGTCGGTCAATCATATCCAGCCCTCCGGGCAGGGAAGCCAGCCACATAGTATTCTTACTGTCTACCAGGAACCCTTTCATATTTGTGGAGGTAAGCCCACCGGCGGCCGTAAGGTGCTTCAATGCTCCTCCGTACAAATTGATGATGTTCGCTCCGGCCATCGTGCCAATCCAGACCTGTCCCTGACTATCCCCGGACATCATCGCGATATTATTGTTACTCAGCCCCTCGTTTTCGGTAATTTGCCGGATGAGCCCCCGTTTGTAGTCCACAACATTCACTCCATTGGCCACCGTACCAATCCAGCCTAGTCCCCCGGCATCAAAGTAAACATCTTTGACTACGTTACTGACCAGTCCGTTTCCTTTCGTCATCCGATAAAGCGTCTTTGCCGACTGATCGAAGATATCCAGGCCAGAACTTCGCGTAGTAATCCAGACGTTCTGGTAGGTGTCCAGGGTCAGACCCATGACGGTATAGCGTCCAAATTCTGCCGTGGGATGAAACATTTTCTTTTCGGCAAAATCCAAAATATCCAGCCCCTGAAAGGACCCAACCCAGACGGTCCCGTCCTTATTTTCCAAAATGGTGTACGTCTCGTAATCGCTTAATCCGTTGTCTGTATTTATATTTTTTATGGTTTTGCGCTGGGCATCAATCAGGTATATCCCATGCCGGTAGGTACCTATCCACACCTGATTGTGAGAGTCGACCACCAGACATTGGTTAAAATCTGACATAAACTCCGGTGGCCCTATCAAATGACTGATCGTACTTTCAGCCAGGTCGATTATGTCCACTCCACCCGTAGAATTCGATAGCCATATATTCCCGTTTTGATCCTCAGAAAGGGCAAAGACATTATTGCTGGATAGCCCCTGCTCCGTGGTG
>CATMVR010000191.1 GCA_950075905.1 uncultured Persicitalea sp.
GCACCATAAGCAGGCGATCATTTACCAAACATATACCGCATACCCGAGTGCGCAGTCGATTCCCGTAGAGGCGTAGTACCTCTTCTCTTGCTTTATCCAACGTCCTGTTCATTTTTTGGACTGCAAATATAGCCAACCTTTGAGGAATCGGTAAAAAAAATATACCGCTACTCCTGGTAGGGGCTGCCTGATATATAGTTTTCCAGAGAGCGAATGTGCGCTCTTTGTTCCCGGATAATGGCTGTTACAATATCGTTGATTGATATGATACCTACCAGCTTTCCGTCTTTGGTCACGGGTAGGTGACGAATGTGCTTTTCCGACATAATTTCCATGCATTCCTGCAAGGCCTGTTCGGTCTCCACTGTAATCACTTTACTGGTCATCACCTCCCGGATCAGCGTATCCTTCGAAGCCCGTCCCCGTAGAATACCCTTCCGGGCGTAGTCCCTTTCCGAAAAAATCCCCACCATTTCGCCGTCCTCCATGACCAATACGGCCCCGATATTTTTGATTTCCATTATTTCAAGGGCTTCGTACACTGTACTGTTCAGGCCAACAGACCAAATGGTGTCAATTACTTTTCCCGATAGGATTTGATGTACCTTCATAAAGAGTTAGGTTTAGTAGTGAAGAATTGATTCCAATATAGTTTATTGAAACTGATAAATCCAACGATTTTACTGTAAGGCCTGTGAAAAAGAATGCATTCGTGGAGCAAACTTCATAAATAGCATGAGCAGTGCATCAGAAAATAGACTCATCCGTGTTCTTTTTAAGGATAATGCCGTTATTTTACAATTGCATTGACCGCGCAATTTCAATACATCCAGTATATGCCTGATACCAACGATCTGCTGCCTTCCACCCTCCTCGCCAAACGATTTCCGTTCAAACCCACGGAAAGTCAATCACGTTTTTTTGAAAAAATGAATGACTTTTTGGTTGAGGAAGAGGGGCTGGAACGCTACCGGGATGCCTTCGTTCTGAAAGGCTACGCCGGTACCGGTAAGACCACGATCATCAGCGCGCTCATCAAAGTAATCAGGAAATTTGGCTACAAATCTGTTTTGCTGGCGCCCACCGGCCGGGCGGCTAAGGTGATGTCTGGCTATTCTAAAAAGGTATCCCTGACCATCCACAAAAAAATATACAAGCAGACTTCCGACGCCTACTCGGGCTCTTTTGTTTTTGAAAGGCAGGGCAACTACCACGAAGATACACTCTTTATCGTCGACGAAGCCTCCATGATCAGCGACGACGCCGATTTTGGCAACCGTAGCCTGCTGGCTGACCTGATTGAGTACGTATACGAAAATCCGGGCAATAAGCTGTTGCTCGTCGGCGACACCGCCCAGCTACCGCCGGTTGGCAAGGAAATTAGCCCGGCCCTGGACAAAGCGTACCTCGAAAAAAACTTTCATTTGTCTGTCATTGACGAAGAGCTAACGGAGGTAATGCGCCAGGACGAGCAGTCGGGCATTTTGTTCAATGCCACCGATCTGAGAAACCTGCTGGGAGTAGAAAAGCCCTCCATTCAAATCCGTACCCGTAAGTTTCAGGATATATATCGAATGACTGGCGACAAATTGGAGGATGGCCTGCGCTATGCCTACGACAAGCATGGCGTAGAAAATACCATCATCATTACGCGCTCCAACAAGTCGGCGGTGCAGTACAACCAGTACATTCGGCGGGTGATCAACTTCTGCGAAGATGAGCTCGACGCGGGCGACCGGCTGATGGTAGTCAGAAACAATTATACCGTACTGGACGAAAACTCACCGGCTGGCTTCATTGCCAATGGTGACTTTGTGGAACTTCTCAAACTGAAACGCACCGAAGAAATACACGGCTTCCGCTTTGCCGACGCCGTGCTCCGGCTGACCGATTACGAGGATCAACCCGAGTTTGAAGCGAAAATCATCCTGGACACCCTGCACTCCTCCTCCCCTTCCCTCACACAGGAAGAAAACAAGCGGCTGTACGAAAGTGTCATGGAGGATTATTTTTTTATAAAATCAAAAAAGGAACGTACCGAAGCCCTGCGAAAAGATCCGTACCTCAACGCCCTGCAAATTAAATTTGCGTACGCGCTCACCTGCCACAAGTCGCAGGGGGGGCAATGGAGCGCCGTTTTTGTAGATCAGGGCTTTTTGCCGGAAGACCAGATAAACAATGAGTTTATCCGTTGGCTGTATACGGCCATTACCCGGGCTACCGATGAAGTATTTTTAATGAACTTCCACCTCCACTTTTTTAGCTGAGATTTCAGGGTCCTGGCCTATTTTCTGATCAAAAAAACGGGGGGAGAGGTAAGGTCAATTTGTTGCCTACCAAAACCAACGACTTCTTCACTATTCGTGAATGGAATCGGCATTTCGCACGGACGCCCGCAGTAAGCGGTCGTTGATGGCCCTACCCAGGCCGCGATCAGGCAATTTTTCGGCCCAAATTTCCCGCACAGGCAGCTGATCCATTTCCCGCAGGCTGGCAAACAAACGAAAGGCAGCCTCCCGAAAATCGCCCGTCTCTGAGAGACAGCGCGCCTGGGGGTAGGTATCAAAATGGGCAGGCTTTTGAAAAAAAAGAAAGCCTGTGGCATCTGTGGGCTTTGCGGATTCCATCTCTTCCCTGTCTAACAAGTGCAACGGCAAACGGGGCGCATAATGGCTTTTGAGCATACCGGGAGCCATGGGGTTGGAGCTCGAATGCAAAGTGGTTTTTACTTCTCCGATCACCGCCTCGATATCTTCTACCTGCAACCCACCCAACCGAACCACCGTGGGTACCCCCGCCGGAAAACCAACGATGGTAGACTCGATGCCCACTCTGGCGGGTCCGCCATCCAGTACATACTCGATCTTTGACCCGAGCTGATCTACCACATGCTGCGCCGTTGTAGGGCTGATGTACCCAAACGGATTGGCGCTGGGTGCAGCCAGCGGAAAAGACAGCGACCGCAGCAACTGTAAAGTAAGCGGGTGGTCAGGTACCCGCACCGCTACTGTCGACAATCCTGAGGTAACCAGGTCTGAGATCAAGGCTTTTTTTTCCAGGAGGAGGGTTAGTGGTCCCGGCCAGAATTTTTCAGCAAGTAGCACGGCCTGTTCCGGGATTTCGGCAACAAAATCTCTGATGGCTTCCAACGAATAGGAATGCACAATCAGGGGGTCGAAGGTAGGTCGATTTTTTGCTTCAAAAATTGAGAGAACGGCTTTGGTATCCAGCGCGTTTGCCGCCAAACCGTAGACGGTTTCGGTTGGAATAGCCACCAGTTTTCCCCGACCTAGCAGTTGCCGGGCTCTCTCGATATCTGTACCTGTAATGCTCACGAATAAAGGAATTTAATCACAAAGGTACTGCTTGAACCACAATTTTTTACCCTCAGATTCAGACTTTTCAACTCCTTACTAGCCTAGAATAAACCAATATTTATTAATTTATTTTAAGAATCTACCCAAAGAGTAGTAGGAAAAGCATACTTTTCACTTATATTCATTGATCCTTTAATCTATCAAAATATCAACTCCTTTTACCTATGAGTTTTCAGATCAAAGAGCCGGCCGCCGAATATGATGTATGTATCATTGGGTCAGGTGCTGGCGGCGGTATGGCAGCCTAGCAACTGGCCAAAGCCGGCGCTAAGGTAGTACTTCTGGAAGCAGGGGGCTACTATGATCCTGCCGATCCAAAATATATTACCCAACTCAAATGGCCCTGGGAATCGCCCCGGCGGGGCGCGAGCACGCAGTTTCGCAACTTTGGCGACTACGATGCCGCCTGGGGCGGATGGGAAATTGCGGGCGAGCCCTATACCCGCAACCGCGGTACTGAGTTCGACTGGTTCCGGTCGCGGATGCTTGGTGGCCGTACCAACCACTGGGGAAGGATTTCACTGCGCTTTGGTCCCAATGATTTTAGGAGAAAAAGTATCGATGGTCTCGGTGAAGACTGGCCCATCAACTATGATACTGTAAAACCATACTACGATAAGGTAGATAAGCTGATTGGTGTGTTTGGTGCCCCTGCCAACCTGCCCAATGATCCTGATAGTATCTACCTGCCTCCACCCAAGCCCCGTCTGCACGAACTTATGTTTCAAAAGGCAGGCAAGGCGCTGGATATTCCGGTGATTCCGTCGCGGCTATCCATTCTTACCAAGCCTATCAATAACGAGCGTGGCTCCTGCTTTTACTGCCATCAATGCAACCGGGGCTGCCAGGCGTATGCGGACTTCTCGGCTTCTTCGGTACTGGTGATACCCGCCGTAAAAACCGGCAACGTTACCCTGATCACCAACGCTATGGCCCGGGAGGTACTTACCGACCAGTCTACCGGCTTGGCCACGGGCGTATCCTACGTTGACAAAGAAAAACTGAGTGAGCATACCATCAAAGCCAAAATCGTGGTACTGGCCGCCAGTGCCTGTGAGTCGGCCCGTTTGCTACTAAACTCCAAGTCGGCCCGCTTCCCCAACGGACTGGCCAATTCAAGTGGCGTGGTGGGCAAGTACCTGCACGACTCCACAGGAGCTTCGCGGGGCGCTTTTATTCCAAAACTCATGGACCGTGAGCGCTACAACGAAGACGGGGTAGGCGGTATGCACGTGTACACTCCCTGGTGGCTCGACAACAAGAAACTTGATTTCCCGCGCGGCTACCACATCGAGTACGGCGGAGGTATGGGCATGCCCGGCTACGGTTTTGGCTGGGGCATGGAAAACCAGAATGGCAAGTACGCCGGTCCGGATGGAAAAATGAAAGAGGCAGGTGGCTACGGTGCTTCGCTGAAAAATGACTACCGCCGCTTTTATGGAGCCAACATTGGCATGTCTGGGCGGGGCGAAGCCGTGGCTACGGCCGATAACTACTGCGAAATCGACAAGAACACCGTAGATAAGTACGGCATACCCGTGCTCCGGTTCAACTACAAGTGGTCTGACTACGAAATTAAGCAGGCCAAGCACATGCAGGATACGTTTGAAGAGATTATCCACGCCATGGGCGGGGTTGCTACCGGATCAAAGCCCGGCCCGGAAAATAACTACGGACTGGCGGCCCCCGGCCGGATTATCCACGAGGTAGGAACTGTACGGATGGGCAATGACCCCAAAAGCTCGGCCCTGAATAAGTTCTCTCAGGCCCACGATGCAAAAAATGTATTTGTGGTAGACGGAGGTTCCTTTGTTTCGCAGGCTGATAAAAACCCAACCTGGACGATTTTGGCCCTATCTTGGCGTGCCTCAGATTACATCATCGACCAGGTAAAACAGAAAAATCTGTAATCGGACGCCTCCGTTTGCACCTAGTTATTTTTCATTATTCTGATCCAACTATTTGTCAAATATGAAACGCAGAGATACATTAAAAGCCCTTACGCTGAGCTCGTTCGGAATTGCGGCCGTCAATCCACAGGAACTTCTGGCTGAACAGCGCGAACTGGAACTGGCCTTGGCGGAAAGCAACGTCGAGGATACCATCGAGATTCCCGGTGGCCGTACCAAAGAAGAAGCCATCCACGACGCCCAACTGATGAAGATGACCTTCTTCACCCCGGCCGAAATGGCTACCCTGGCCGTACTTTCTGATATTATTATCCCCGCCGATGAAAAATCGGGCAGCGCCTCCCAGTCAGGAGTGCCCGATTTTATTGAGTTTATGGTCAAAGATCAGCCCAACTGGCAAACTCCTTTCCGGGGCGGCCTGAGCTGGCTCGATCTGGAATCGCGCAAGCGGTTCGATAAGGTTTTCACTTCCCTTAGCAAAGAGCAGCAGCTGAAAATCGTGGATGATATTGCGTATCCGCAAAAAGCCAAGCCAGAAATGAGTCAGGGAGTAGCCTTTTTCAATATAATGCGCAATTTTACGGCTACTGGCTTCTACACCAGCGAAATAGGCATCAAAGATCTGGGCTACATGGGAAATCGCCCCAATCAGTGGGATGGTGTACCAGAGAAAGTCCTCAAACAGTACGGTTTGAGCTACTCATAAGCTTAACCTACTCTTTACCAATACTTTTGAGTAGCGGGGGAAAACATTCCTCCGCTATTTTTTGTATGTAAAGGTGAAGAAGCATAAAATAACGTCTGTGAGAAACGCCACCCTTATTGTCCATATCGGCTGTATCGGCTGTTGCCTGCTGATTGTAGCAGGTCTGTTGGGCATGGAGGTTTCTGCCCAGCAATGCCCTACTTCTATTCCCGAATTGTCAAAGTACGGGGCCGGGGCCTATAACTTTCGTAAAGTAGGCGATGGCTGCCTTCCCTATACCCTTTCGGTCAAAAATACCATGATCGGGGTTTCCAATGTCCGGACCATCTTTGACTACAAGGGCGGGCCCCTCTCACCGGAAAAATTCAGCCGGGATACCCTGCATACCTACACCAAACCCAACGTGTACAACCTGATTCAGCTTTCGGAAGCCAACGGCCGCGAGCTGATTGCCTGCATCCGCGTGTACGTATACGATACCCTGCAACCTAATGTAAATCTGATAAACTGCGGAGCCAGCCAGGCCAAAGTTACCTTTGCCCCTACTCAGGATGTCACTTACGACATATACTATTTTGACTGGGGCGACGGCAGGAAAGATACGCTAAACTACGTGCCCAAAAGCGTATCTCACCGCTACGCCACGTCTGCCTCTTTTCCGGTGCAGGTATGGGGTGTAAACCGCCCCGGCTATTGCCGAAGCCAGGTAGCCAGATTAAGTTTTAATCCAACCCAGACTTCCGCCAAACCTACGGTAGAAAGTTTTACCGTACTAACCCCTACCCAGGCCGAATTGCGGGTGCGCAATCCGCTGGGATATGGACTTCAACTGCAAAAACAAGCAGGTGCCACCTGGGTAAACCTCCCGCAGACATGGAGCCAGTCCAGCCAAATGATTCAGGCATCCATGGATACCACCGCCAGCAACTGCTTCCGGGTACAAGCCACCGATTCCTGCCTGACCGATACCTACGTATCAGACCCGGTCTGTGCGGCAACGCTGGAACTTGACGGGCAACCGCAAACTACTACCCTGGCCTGGAATGCCCCCGGTAGCCTGCCGGGTGCCCGCTTTACCCTCCGTAAGGATGGGCTGGACTGGCGGGAGGTAACCACGCTGGGCAGCCAGGGTAACCTCACAGACAAGGAACTCCGCTGCAACCAGAACCACTGCTACACGCTGGTAATCACCAGTGCTACCTACACCTTCACTTCCCGGCCCCAGTGCCGGTTTACGCCCGCCGAATTGTGCGCAACCCATCCGGTGTTGTTTGTTCCTGACGCCTTTTCGCCCAATGGTGACGGCATCAATGATGTCTTCCTACCCAAAGGGGATATAGAATCTGGCCTTGATATGACAATTTACAACGTCTGGGGGGAGGTTATTTTTCAAACCAATGATCTGCAAAATGGCTGGGACGGCACATTTAACCGTACCCCGCTGCCCGTAGGGACCTACCCCTACAAAATATCGGTAAAGAATGCTTCTACCGGCGAAAAATTTGTCAAAAGGGGAATCATTCGTCTGGTAAAATAAAAAAAGCCCGCCGTAAGGATACGACAGGCTTTTCTGACCAGTAGTCAGTTATTATGCCAGTACTCCGGCGTAGAGGCTTTCGCGCTGGGCTTTTATATAATCATCGTGGACAAACTCATCGTAAGTCATCAGTTTGTCAAGCATACCCTTCGGCCCGATTTCGATAATCCGGTTAGCTACTGTCTGAATAAACTGGTAATCGTGCGAGTAGAACAAGATATTTCCAGAAAAATCAATAAGTCCGTTGTTAAGAGACATGATCGATTCCAGGTCAAGGTGGTTGGTCGGATCGTCCATCACCAGCACATTAGAGCCCGAAAGCATCATTTTTGAAAGCATGCAACGGACCTTCTCTCCCCCGGAAAGTACACTCGCTTTTTTGAGCGACTCTTCGCCACTGAACAGCATTCTACCCAGAAAACCCCGAATAAAGCTCTCGTCTTTCTCTACCGAATACTGCCGCAGCCAGTCCACCAGGTTGAGATCTACCTCAAAAAATTCGGTCGGATCTTTGGGGAAGTAGGTTTTTGTAATAGTCACCCCCCAGGTAAAGCTACCGGAATCAGCCTTGGCTTCGCCCATGAGGATGTCGAAGAAGGTATCAAGGATATGCGTTTACTTATGGTGTACCTGGATGCAATGGACGTTCTGGACAAGGTATCGTTTGATCTGTCGCTTGCTCGCGGCTTAGACTATTACACTGGCTTAATCTACGAAGTCATCGTTGATGAGCCAAATCAAGTTGGAAGTGTAGCCGCAGGTGGAAGATATGATAATC
>CATMVR010000192.1 GCA_950075905.1 uncultured Persicitalea sp.
CCAGCAAGAGCCGATAAAAGAGATCATCACTCCTGACGATAAGGCACAACCAATGCCGGCCATAGTCGAAACACCGGATGTGAATCCTCCCAGAAAGCAGGAGCATATCCTGGTAGATCCCGATGAAGGTACTCCTACCAGCGGAATTGCCGCTCCCGAGATGGTTAGGGAGCCGTTTTATGATACGTCAACTCCGGCCCCGATCGAGAACCTCCCTCCGCTGTATATTCCCCCGGTAACCCAGGGTGGGGTGGCACAGAGCAACGATATGGACGATGACTGGAGTCCGGCTGAATACGCCCGCATCCGGGAGATGGTGGAACGATTTCGGGACAAGAAAAGAATAAACTGGGAGGAGCTGGACCGTAGTCCGGCCTTCCGTCGTAGTCAGATCGAGCTGTGGCGCCGCCCAGCCATTCCCGCAAGCGAAATAGAACAGATTCGTCTGAATTAAGATACACGTTTAAAGAGGTGAGATGCAAACGTCTCACCTCTTTTTGTTTAGGGCCCGGCCCGCAGCGCTATACTTTTCTTACCCTCTTCACAAAAATGGACACAATCCGGCAAGAGTTGGCTGCCCTGGCAGACGAAAGGCGGGCTGCCCTGATGGCAAGGTACTTTCAGACAGGGCCGGGCCAATACGCCGAAGGAGACGTTTTCTGGGGGCTCTCCAACCCGCAGGTACGTAGCATAGCCCGCAAGTGGGCGCATTTACCCCTGGCGGAAGTAGAGCAGGTCCTGAAAGACACCGTGCACGAGTGCAGGTTTGCCGCTTTACTGATCTGGGTGAGACAATACCCCAAAGCTTCCCCTACACAGAAAGAGGCGATTTACAACAGCTACCTGACGCACCTGGATTATATCAACAACTGGGACCTGGTAGACTTGTCGGCCCGGGATATTATCGGACGGCACCTGATGGATAAAGATAGGGATCGGCTGTATTAACTCGCCCGTCGCCCCCACCTGTGGTCGCAGCGGGTAGCCCTGATCGCAACGTTCTATTTCATTCGTCACCATCAGTTTGCCGATTCGCTTGCCCTGGCAGAAGTACTACTTTCCCACAAGCACCACCTCATTCACAAAGCAATCGGCTGGACACTGCGGGAAATCGGTAAACGGGATTTGGACCTCATGGAAGAGTTTTTGCACCAGCACATACGTACTTTGCCCCGCACCGCCCTACGCTATGCTATTGAGAAACTTCCCCCTGCCCGGCGACAATACTACCTTACGCTATGCTAGCCAAAGCAATTATTACTATATTTGAAACCCGAATACACCGCAAACAGGTGGTAAGTGTTTGGTATTGAATTGTTCCAATCGTGCGACAACCCGCTTGAACTATGTCTTGGTTTATCCGAAAAGAAAAAGGAATCAGTACTCCTACTGAAATGAAACGTGAGGCCCCCGATGGTCTTTGGTATCAGTGTCCTAATTGCAAAAAAATCATGCAAACCCGTGAGCATAAGCTAAATGCCTATACGTGTGAGCATTGCAACTACCACGAAAAGATAGGCTCAGATGCTTACTTTGAAGTGCTGTTTGACAACAATCAGTATACCGAACTGGACGCCAATATGACCTCGGCCGATCCACTTAAATTTGTGGATACCAAAGCCTATCCGGATCGCGTGCGCTCCACCGTGCTTAAAACCGGTCTGAAAGATGCCGTCCGGACCGGATATGGTAAAATGAACGATCTGGATATCGTGGTAGCCTGTATGGACTTCAACTTTATTGGTGGCTCCATGGGGTCGGTGGTGGGTGAGAAAATAGCCCGGGCTATTGATCATGCCCTGAATAATAAGGTACCTTTTCTCATGATTTCGCGTTCTGGCGGAGCACGCATGATGGAGGCAGGCTTTTCTCTGATGCAAATGGCCAAGACGTCCGCCAAGCTCGCGCTCCTTTCTGAGGCAGGAATTCCTTATGTATCGCTGCTCACAGATCCCACCACGGGTGGTGTCACTGCCTCCTACGCTATGCTGGGCGATTTCAATATCTCTGAGCCCAATGCTCTGATTGGATTTGCCGGTCCGCGGGTTATTCGCGAGACAATCGGCAAGGACCTTCCCAAAGGATTTCAGAGTGCCGAATTCGTGCTTGAGCACGGTTTTCTGGATTTTATCGTAGATCGGAAAGACTTGAAAGATAAACTTACCAGCCTTCTTCGAATGCTCCACTAGTCATGCGGCTCGTTTCAGACCCTGTACTATGCAACTACTACCTAACCTACCGCTGTAACGCCACCTGTGGCTTTTGCGACATCTGGGAGCGGCCGTCGCCCTATGTTACATTGGAGCATGTGCGTAACAATATGCGCGACCTCAAAGCGCTGGGGGTAAAGGTGGTGGATTTTACGGGGGGCGAGCCCTTACTTCATCGTCAGCTCGATCAGATTCTGAGGGAAGCCAAGAGCGTTGGGATGATCACTACGGTTACCACCAACGCGCTTCTGTACCCAAAGTATGGAGAAGGCTTACGCGGACTAGTGGACATGCTTCACTTTTCGCTGGATTCTCCCGTTCGGGAAGAGCACGACCAATCGCGGGGAGTAAAGTGCTTTGATAAAGTGATGGAGTCCATTGCCCTGGCCCGTAGCCTGGGCGAGCGTCCGGATATTCTTTTTACTGTCTTTGAATCCAATATTCACCAGATTCGCCAGGTTTGGGAAGAGATTTGCCTTCCCAACGACCTGGTTCTGATTCTTAATCCGGTTTTTGAATATAACGCGGTAGGGAGTCAGCTCTCCCCCCAGGCCCTGCGTGAAATCACCCGCTGGGGAAAGCAAAAAAACGTATATCTCAACGATGCCTTCGTACAGCTGCGGCTCGATGGCGGCAACCATGTGAGCGACCCTATCTGCAAAGCCGCCAGTACTACCCTCGTTATCTCGCCCGAGAATAAACTCGTACTGCCCTGCTACCATTTGGGGTTGAAAGAGTTTCCCATTGAAGACAACCTGCGCGCCCTGTACCGGTCGGCCGAAGTGCAGCAACTTGTGGCGCTGGAGGGCCGGTTGCCCGCCTGCGAGGGCTGCGCCATCAACTGCTACATGCAGCCTTCCTTTGCCGTCGAAATGAACAAGTACTGGTGGAAAGCCTTGCCCAGTACCTTAAAGTACAACCGGATGAAGGGTACCTGGAAGCAAATGCTCCGCTTCTAGCGGTCAGATACAATCTTCCTTACGGCGGGTATCGGTAATTGCCGCTATTTTCCAGCCAGCATCGGTTTTCAACAAAGTAAAAGCATTGACACCGCAATGGCTGAATTTGTCTCCTGTATAAAACTTATAGGGTGCCCATACGGTAGCCATCGGGCCATCTACCTCAATTTTTAGATCGTAGATGCGTTCATCCCAGGCTTCAGCGTGGGGAGTACCTACCGCCTTGATAAAGCTCTCGATAGAAGCTTTGCCGGCTTTCACCTGTCCGGTAGGGGTGATCGAAACAGACTGTAAGGTGGCATCGGCTATAAATGCTTTTCGAACCAGGGAAGAATCCCCGGTGCGCATCCCGGTGAAAAGCTGATCAACCGTAGCCTTTACTTCTGCCTGTTGTGCCTGAGCTTTAGTGCCTGTGTAAAGCAACACGGCTACCATCAGGAAGAAGTACCCAATGAACTGAATTGAACGGGATTTCATAAGGATTGGAATAATTTTTTTGAAAGACGTACCTTTGCTTTCCCTTTACCACAAGAGAAATGTCTGACAAAATAGCAAAAAAGGTCAATATAGTTAATCGCCGGGCCTCCTTCGAATACTTTTTTCTGGAAACCTACTCGGCGGGCGTTGCCCTGACCGGTACCGAGATCAAATCCATCCGGCAGGGTAAGGTCAACTTTCAGGATGCCTACTGCTTCTTCCTAGGCGATGAGCTGTTTGTGCGTAGCCTACACATTTCACCCTATACGGAAGGTACCCACTACAACCATGATCCTCTCCGGGACCGCAAGCTGTTGTTGACCCGACGTGAACTCCGCAAGTTATCCGAAAACCTGAAAGATCAGGGTCTTACGATTATTCCGACGCGCATGTTTACCAACGAGAGAGGACTGGTCAAGCTTGAAATTGCACTTGCCAAAGGGAAAAAACTGTACGATAAACGGGAATCAATCAAAGAGCGGGACGTAAAGCGCGAAACCGACCGGATGGGCTACTAGCCTGATAATCAAAAGATTCATTTTGCCTTTCTGGAAATATTTTCTGGATACGTGAAAGAGTAGACAAAATTTTACCAACATTTAAAGGGACATTGACGTTATTATTAGGTATAATTTTTTAAATTGCTCGAAAGAAAATACCTAAAAAACCCATGGGCAGGAAAGTTTTAGTCCTAAATCAGGATTACAGTGCACTTAGTGTTTGCTCCGTTCCAAAGGCCTTTTTGCTGGTATACATGCACAAGGCCGAACTTATCGCCCACTCTTCCACACACGCTCTGCGCACCGTTAGCGAGGTGTACCCCATGCCTACTGTAGTGCGTCTTCACAAGTACATTCATCTTCCTTACCGGGGGGTTATGATGACCCGCCAAAACATCTTCAAACGTGACGGCAACCGGTGTCAGTATTGCGGCACCCATGAAGACTTGACGCTAGACCACGTAATGCCCAAATCGCGAGGCGGAAAAACCAATTGGGATAATCTGGCTACTGCATGTAAACGGTGTAATTCTCGTAAGGGAGATTACACACCGGAAGAAGCCTCTATGACCTTACATCAGCGCCCATTCCGCCCTTCTTTTCTCATGTTTCTTCGTGATTTTTCGGGTACCGTAGACGAAGGGTGGCTACCCTACCTTGGGGCACGGGAAGCCATGTACTAGGTTTGCTGGCAGTATTCCTTACTCTGGGTTAGCTAAGGTGGATGGTAAGGGAATTAGAAAAACCGATATTCCCAAGTAGGTCTTCACTTCGCCCAATCTTCTCCTGATTCCTTTCTACGACACCTGCATAATCGGTAGCCTATGGCCTGTTACTCATAAAATTAGCAGGTCAATGATGTATGTTATAAAAAGATACACTACCTTTGCGGTCTATTTCTCAAAAGCAACATCTTGTTTCATCAAATTTCAGTCCAGCAGCCCGGGGACTGATGTATTGCAGGGCGATTCTTCAAACTATTTATGGCAAAGGAAAAGCAAAGCTACGTAATGCCCGAGTTCGATTGGGACACAGCTGATGACAAAGGATTCGGAACAGGTTATTCTGCTTCGGATCGGGCTCGTATGGAGCAAATGTACGAAACTACTCTTTCTCCTATTCAGGAAAAAGAAGTAGTAAAAGGCACGGTGGTAGGAATCACCGACCGCGAAATAATCCTGAACATCGGATTTAAGTCGGATGGTTTGGTGTCCTCTAACGAATTCCGGGATCTGCCAGATCTCAAAATCGGGGATGAGGTAGAAGTATATGTAGAAAATCAGGAAGACGCTCAGGGACAGCTGGTGCTTTCACGCAAGAAAGCGAAGGTAATCACTGCCTGGGATAACATTCAGAAGTCATTTGAAGAAGACCTTATCATGGATGCTACGGTGAAGCGTAGAACCAAGGGTGGTCTGATTGTAGATATTTACGGAATCGAGGCCTTCTTGCCAGGTTCGCAAATTGACGTGAAGCCTATTCGTGATTTCGACGTATTTGTAGGTAAGCGCATGGAGGTTAAAGTGGTGAAAATCAACCACGCTAACGATAACGTCGTAGTATCGCACAAGGTACTGATTGAGAAGGATCTCGAAGCTCAGCGTCAGCAAATCCTCAATAACCTTGAAAAAGGGCAGGTACTCGAAGGTGTGATCAAAAACATGACCAACTTCGGGGCGTTTATCGACCTGGGTGGAGTAGACGGTCTGTTGCACATCACAGATATATCGTGGGGACGTATCGGCCATCCATCTGAGCTGCTTAGCCTTGATCAGAAAACCAACGTGGTTGTTCTTGATTTTGACGAAGAGAAAAAGCGTATCTCACTTGGTTTGAAGCAGCTGCAGGCTCATCCATGGGACTCCCTGTCCGAAGATATTCAGGTAGGCTCCAAAGTGACTGGTCGCATTGTGAATGTGGCTGATTACGGCGCGTTCCTCGAAATCCTGCCCGGGGTAGAAGGTCTGATTCACGTATCCGAAATGTCATGGTCGCAGCACCTGCGTAATCCTCAGGAGTTCCTGAGTGTAAATGACGAGCTGCAAGCCGTGGTATTGACGCTGGATCGTCAGGAGCGGAAGATGTCACTAGGCATCAAGCAACTGAGCGAAGATCCCTGGACCCAGGCCGAGCTGAAGGGTAAGTATTCTGTGGGAGCCCGTCATACCGGCATCGTTCGTAACCTTACCAACTTTGGTCTGTTTATTGAACTTGAAGAAGGAATCGACGGACTGGTTCACGTTTCTGACCTTTCCTGGACCAAGAAGATCAAGCATCCTTCAGACTTCATTAAAGTAGGTGATGAACTTGAAGTAGTGGTACTTGAACTGGACGCCGACAACCGCCGCCTGGCCCTTGGCCACAAGCAGCTGGAAGAGAATCCATGGGATACATTTGAGTCAATCTTCGAAGTAGGCTCTGTGCACCGCTCTACCGTACTTTCGAAAGGCGATAAGTTTGCTACTCTGGAATTACCTTATGGTATCGAAGGAATAGTAACACTCAAAAACCTGGCGAAAGAAGATGGTTCTATGGCAGAAGTAGGCGAGAGCCTTGACTTCATCGTACTAGAGTTCTCCAAGGATGAGAAGAAAATCGTACTGTCGCACTCTAAGGTATGGCAGGGAGGAAGCATTGAAGAGAAGAAGAAGCCTGCCCCCAAAGCTCAGGAAACCAGCTCTTCAAAGGACAAAGAAGGCGACAAGTCTACCTTTGGTGATCTGGACGTTCTCTCGGCTTTGAAAGAGCAGATGGAAGATAGTGAGAAAAAGGGTAGAAATTCTGCCAAAAAAGATGAGAAAGACGCGGAGTAAGTCCGAATAATTTCTAATTTTGCGCCTGCTTAGTTGCGGGCCCTATCGGGTAAGCAACTAAGCGGGTACATGGTTCCGTGGCCGAGTGGCTAGGCAGAGGTCTGCAAAACCTCGTACAGCGGTTCGAATCCGCTCGGAACCTCTCTTCAAGGAAGCACATATGCGTGCTTATTCCAAAATTTCCCGAATCGGAAAAATACCATTTGTGAAGGTTAAAACAAATAGCCTCAACAAATGGTATTTTTTTATAAGTACCTGATAAATAACTGCTATACGCAGACTTGTAGATGTCCCATCCTTTGGTTTTGATTAGAAAAAGTATAAATAAGTCGACCAACCAAAATATAAGGAAAATACTTTTGTGGATAAAAAATCGTGCAGTAGATTTGCGTGTTGATGTATTACGGATACCTGATTATGAATATAACAGTAAAAAAAACAGCTCTCTTTGTAAAAAAAATGCCCGGTACGATGAAACAATTCATTCTAGGTTTAGCCCTGGTGTTCATCCCGTTTTTGACTTTCGCACAGGAAGTAGAAGGTGATGCAGCCAAGGGGGAAACAATTTTTAAAAATAACTGTGCCACCTGTCATAACGTGACTGCCGTAAAATCGGTTGGTCCCGGACTGAAGGGAATTACTGAGCGTCGGGATTTTCCCTGGCTTGTGAGCTGGATTCACAATCCGATGGGTATGATCGCTGCCGGTGATCCTTATGCTGTGAAGCTGTACAATCAGTACAATCAGGCTCAAATGACTAGCTTCCCCAATCTGTCGGAAGACGATATCCGTGGAATTCTAGCTTACATAGAGCAGGCCAATGCGGCTCCTGCTGCTGCGGCAGACGGTGCTGCTGCGGGTGCCGCAGGGCCGGCTACGGCTCAATCGGGCGCTCCTTCAGATCTTTTCGTTCTGGTGCTGGTGGCCTTGCTCGTGGTGATGCTTCTGGTGTTGGGTGTGTTGCTGGTGATCGTTACTCTGCTCTCCAAAGCTGTAAGCGGCGATGCGGCGGCTGGCGATACGGGCGCACCGTTCATGGAACGTCTCAAAACTACCCTTACCAAGTCTGCCAACAACCCGGCTATTCGCTCAGCAACGGTATGGGTGTTTGTGCTTCTGGTAACGAAGGCCCTGATCGATGGTGCTTACAGTATAGGAGTTCAGCAGGGATATGCTCCCAAGCAGCCCATTGCGTTTTCGCACAAGCTGCACGCCGGGGAGTATGAAATAAACTGTAACTATTGCCACACGGGCGTTAACAAGGGTAAGTCTGCGCACATTCCATCGGCAAACATTTGTATGAACTGCCACGGAGTGATTAAGAAAGAGTCACC
>CATMVR010000193.1 GCA_950075905.1 uncultured Persicitalea sp.
CAGGCTGCTCCCCCTCGTACTCCTTCCGGTCGATCAACTTGTACTTTTCGAGGAGTTTCAGCCGATCGGCCAGGATCGTGTCACTGATGTATACGAGGTCTTCTTTCAGACTCGAAAAACGAACATTCCCTTCCTCGATACTGAACAGTACATCCGTAAGCCAGCGCTTACTCAGTAGATTTATCAGTTCGTTCAGGGCGCATTTTTCTTCAAGAAAGGTTTGGTTAAGATAATTCGTAGAATTTAATTTTCGCATAGGATCACCTGGATTCGAAATAGCTAACAAATAGGAAAGTTATTGCCATTGGACTTTTAATGCCTTTCTTTTGTAAAACAGGGATAGGTACCTGGTAGTCTCTCTAATTTTTTCATTTACCAAAATTAGTATGCAATATAGAAAAATTAACCTTTCGTCTTCCGCAAATCCAACAGATCTCACACTTTCGGTCATTACGTTTGGCGCCTGGGCTGCCGGTGGCTGGATGTGGGGAGGTACTGAGCGCAGCGAAGCAGTGCAGGCTATCCGCGATTCGTATGACGCCGGCGTTACTTCCATCGACACCGCCCCCATCTACGGGCAGGGCCTCAGTGAAGAAATTGTAGGAGAAGCCATCCGGGGCATCCCCCGGGACAAAGTGCAGATTCTGACAAAATTTGGCATGCGCTGGGATCTGGATCAGGCCCAAGGCGACTTTGCGTTTCACAGCCAGGACCCCAACGGAAAAGACATCGATATATATCGTTACGCCGGGAAAGAGAGTATCATCAAAGAGTGTGAAGATAGCCTCCGCCGCCTCGGTACCGACTACATAGATTTATATCAGATTCACTGGCCAGAATCCACCACCCCAATTTCTGAAAGCATGGAGGCCGTGGTCAGGCTTATAGAGCAGGGAAAGGTACGGTACGCCGGAGTATGTAATTACACAGCCGATCAAATGCGCGAAGCCGCCAAAACTATCAATCTGGTATCCAATCAGATACCTTATAGTATGGTTAAGCGAGGCATTGAAGAAGAAACAGTACCTTACTGCGTGGAACACGAGAAAGCTATTCTGGCGTATAGCCCTCTCGAACGTGGGCTTCTGACCGGAAAAATGAAGCCGGGACACCCCTTTGCTCCCGGAGATCACCGGGCCGGTCTTCATTTTTTTAAAGATGAAAATCTAAGCCGGGTTGACAACTTCCTGGAAAAAATCAGGCCCCTTGCGGAAGAAAAAGCCGCCTCAGTCAGTCAATTGGTACTTCGCTGGACGGTAGAGCAGCCGGGTATCACCATTGCTTTGGTGGGCGCCCGAAATTCACGGCAGGCCCTGCAAAACGCCGCGGCGATGGATATCAGCCTTGGTCAGGAAGAGCTTGCTTTCATTACCACCGAACTAGACAAACTGGAATTGGTCAAGTAAGCGATAGCATGCAAACAAAAAGCCCTCAGCGCAATGCCGAGGGCTTTTTTTGTTGTCCCAGTACCCGGAGCCGGAGTCGAACCGGCACGAGTGTAACCTCATTGGTGTTTGAGACCAACGCGTCTACCAATTCCGCCATCCGGGCATATTGTTTCGCTTTGGGATTGCAAAAATAGGTAGAAACGCTTATTTCGCAAGTAGGAGCCCCATAAATATTTATTTATTCGTAGCGTAGTGCTTCTATGGGGTCTAGCCGTGAGGCTTTTATGGCGGGGTAAATTCCGGAAGCTACCCCCACAAAAATGCAAACCAGGATACCCATGAACATCCAGAGCCAGGGAACGATAAAGGCACTTTTCTCACTGATGGTCGAAGAAATAAGATTCCCGATCCCTATGCCCAACAGCAAACCGAGAAATCCTCCCAAGATACAGATAACGATAGCTTCGATCAGAAACTGAAAACGAATCACCTTTGGGGTAGCACCCAGCGATTTTCTAATCCCGATTTCGCGGGTACGTTCGGTTACCGACACCAGCATGATGTTCATGAGGGCAATTGATGCCCCCAGCAGCGTGATAATACCAATGCCAAAACCACCGACACGCAGGTAACCCGTTACCTCTTCAAAATTCTTGGCCATCGCATCCGCCCGTTCAATCCCGAAGGAATCCTTCCGGCCTAATTCGTCCTGACGGATTCTCCGCATGAGTCCGCGGGCCTCCTCAACGATATACTCGCTGTCTTCTACCTGCGGGGCAGAAGCGGTTATCTCAAAAGTAAGAGAGCGGTTGGCAGCGAGGCCCCGCCCGGTTTCCAGGGGAACGATAATGATCCGGTCGGCCCCGGTACCTCCCCCTAACGAACCTTTTTTCTGCAATACGCCGATGATCTTGAACTGACTCCCCATAAAGCTGATTACCTTGTTTATGGGATCTTCCCGGTTAAACAACGTAGTGACTATTTCCTGCCCCACAATAGCCACATTCAGCGAGTTGTCCAGGTCATTGCGGCTAAAATTCCGCCCGTAGTCAATCTGGTATCCCTGGATGGGTAAATATTCATCATCGGCCCCAATGATTCTTACATTAGGGTTGGTCTTTTCGGAATTGTACTTCACCTGAATGGCCCCTCCTACCGGAGCCGACAATGAAACTTTGCCGTTGTAGTCGCTTCTGAACTTACTGGCAAAGAGCCGGGCTTGCTGGTAGTTGATGTCCTCAAAGCGTTTTTGCTGCCTGCCACCGGAGCGCCGGTTTTCATTCAGGTAATTACGGATACTGAATGTATTCGCCCCCAGATCCGCAAAACTGCTGTTGACAGAGCTCTGAATGCCGTCAATGGCCGTGAGAATACCCACCAACGAGGTAATGCCGATGGCGATAATCAGAGCAGTCAGCACTGTTCTGAGCATATTGGACTGGATGGAACGTAAGCCTTCGTTGATATTTTCCTGAATATTCATAGACCATTCTGTGCTTTTTGCACAATATTTGTATAAATTTCGTTATCACAAGTAATAGATTTATTCACAAGGTAAAGCTGCACAGGATGTATGAAAGAATCAAACCGATGATACGGCTGTTTGTTCCGTTTATCATTTTTTTAGGGATATCGACCCACGCAATGGCCAATCGGCTGCTCATTCCAATGGATGACTCCCAAAAAAATCACCTTAAAGCGTATGGTGTAGCCTTCTGGGTACTGAAAGCCTACAACACCGAACTCGACTGGTTGCTTAACTACCGGGGAGGTAGCTTTATGGTATCCTACACCCAGAAATTTGCGACCGAAATGACGATCCGGGGTGTTAGCTTCGAGGTCATCTCGGAGGGGCAGGCCAGCCAGATTCTTTCGGATATATCCTCACCCGAAGCCAACATGGACGCTGTAAAGCTACAAAAGGCACCCCGTATCGCCGTGTATTCCCCAAAATCAAAGCAGCCCTGGGACGACGCCGTCACGATGGTACTCACCTACGCCGAAATACCTTATGATGTGGTATTTGACGAGGAGGTACTTAATGGTAAACTTCCCGAATACGACTGGCTGCATTTACACCACGAGGATTTTACCGGACAGTACGGCAAATTCTACACGTTTAAGGATTACCCCTGGTACCGGGAGCAAAAACGGGAGGCCGAACAAATAGCTGATAAGTTTGGCTACTCGAAGGTATCGCAAATGAAACTTGCCGTTGTGAAGAGAATTGCGGAGTTTGTGGCCGGTGGCGGCTTTATGTTTGCAATGTGCAATGCCACCGATACCTTTGATCTGGCTCTGGCCGCCGCGGGCGTGGATATTGTAGACTCCCCCTACGATGGCGACCCGGCCGACCCGCAGGTAAACAGCAAGCTCAACTTCGATAACACCTTGGCTTTCAAGGATTTTAGAGCTTATACCGATCCTTACCAGATTGAGTTTTCTACTGTTGATAATCAGCCCCAGGAGAGAGGTCTCAATGAATCAAACGACTACTTTTCCCTATTTCAGTTTTCGGCAAAATGGGGCCCAATCCCTACCATGCTCACCCAAAATCACAAAACCCTGATCAAAGGTTTTCTGGGACAGACAACTGCATTCAAGAAGGACTACATCAAACCCGAGGTAGTCATTATGGCCGAAACCAAGTCGGCTGGTGAGGCGCGCTACATCCATAGTACTTACGGCAAAGGGTTTTTTACGTTCTACGGTGGTCACGACCCCGAAGACTATCAGCATCGCATCGGCGAAGAACCCACCGACCTGAACCTTCACCCTAATTCTGCCGGCTACCGGCTGATCCTGAATAACATCCTATTCCCGGCGGCAAAGAAGAAAAAGTTAAAAACCTAAGGAGCTACCCGTTATATATACAAACAGCAAAGGGGGCGGATTATCCGCCCCCTTTTTATTTTAACCGGTACCACTCCCCGGGATTGCTCCGGGCTTCGGTCTGCTTTTCGATGGGGTCGGGTAGGCCCGGAAAAAAGTCTATTCCGGTTAGACTTTCCACCCGGTCTATGGATACCACAAACGAACTCAATGGTTTATCGGAGGGTTCGTTGTTCATCAGAAATGCGATTCCCTTCACATAAGGGGGATTTACATACAGCACCACTTTGTAAAACTGCCGGGGTACGGCCACCTTGTTGAGCCGTCCGATGGTAGGCAGGCCTTCCGTCAGTACCGGTCCCGTCACCACAAAAACACGATCGTACTTATACGCCCAGGCCCGTACCATTTTTTCCAGTTCCAGCCAGATGCCCCGGTTGAACTGAGGTACCTGCGGGCAGATATTGCTCATGTAAAAGGTCTCTTTCATAACCTGGTACGAATTTTTGAAATCTGCCGCCGGGGCCATATGACCCCGGTCGTACCCGCTTCGGGTGTAGTCGGCCGTGACGGCTGTACCGGTTTTTACGACGGGGCCCGGCATAAATTCATTCTCCCGCTCCTCCACCCCACGCAGTTGGCTACCGCGCAGCACCTAGGCTACCCAGGCCGGGAGTTCGTATTTCTCGGCATAATTGAGCGAGTACCCCACCCGGCGCACAAGCTGATCGTTACGTTGGCGGGCCGTCAGATAAAAGTCACGCTGATTGGCGATACGTTCCAGTTCGTCAGCCGGCACGTCCGCTGCACGTTCTTCCGTTGTAGTCGGGGCCGCGGGTGGGTTTGGTTGCTCAGTCCAGTCGTCTGACGCGTAGTTGTCTGCTTCGGGGTCGTCGGTGGCAAATGTGTCTGGTTCCGGGGCTTTGTAGGGATTACGGGACGGGGGGGAGTCGGCGCTGAAAATTTCGGTAAAATTGTCCCAAAGCTCCATAATGGGTTTGGTCTTGCCACCGAAGTGTAGAAAAAGCCCAATAACAAAGAATATCAGGAGGAGAGTCAGGGTATTTGTGGGCATTCGAAAACCATTGCGCCGGTAGCTCGCCATTCGGGAAAATACTTTTAAGAACTGAATAACTGATTAAAGAAGCAAAGGTAACAGAAATACGGGAGCGCCGTAATGATAAAAAGCCCGCCGATTGTATCTTTGACTTCTACTATCTGGTAACAAGCAACGAATGCGAATCGTCATCATTGGAGGGGGCGCTGCCGGTTTTATGGCCGCAATCACGGCCGCTCAGGCCAGCCCGGAATCCGATATACTTATTCTGGAAAAGAATCGTACAGTGTTAAATAAAGTGCGGGTATCGGGGGGCGGTCGCTGCAACGTAACCCATGCCTGCTTCGATAACCGGCTGATGGTGAAGAACTACCCGCGGGGCGAGCGGTTCCTGAAAAAGCTGCTACCCTTTTTCGATGTTCAGGCTACCATCCAATGGTTCGAAAGCCGGGGGGTACGGCTAAAAACCGAAGCCGACGGACGGATGTTTCCTACCACCGACTCCTCCGAAACAATCATCCAATGCTTACTCGATCAGGCCCGGAAGCACGGTATCCGCATCAGAACAAGTACTGCCATCGAGTCATTTACCTACCCTACCGGCACAGCCTCGTTCGGCCCATTTCTGCTGCATCTCAAAGATGGGGAAACCTTACCCGCCGACCGCCTGCTAATCGCAACGGGCGGCTACCCAAAGCGCGCTGGTTTTGAATGGATTGCTACGCACCAGCACCAGATCGAGAATCCCGTTCCCTCGCTGTTCACTTTCAACGTACCCGACAGCTACCTGTTGCCGCTATCCGGTGTTTCGGTGCAAAACGCCCAGGTTAGCATCGTGGGTACTCCGTATAGCTGGCAGGGCCCGCTCCTGCTCACCCACTGGGGCTTCAGCGGCCCGGCAGTACTCAAACTTTCGGCCTGGGGCGCCCGTGCCCTGGAAGCGGTCAACTATGACTTTACCTGCCGGATCAACTGGGTACCCGAACGAAACGAGGATCAGGTAAGGGATGAGCTGACCAACCTTAAAAAATCGACCCCCCGCCAGCTTGTGGCCAGCCACGCACAGTTTGGTCTGCCAAACCGGCTGTGGCGGGCATTTCTTGTAAACGTCGATATCAGTGAGCAGATTCGCTGGGTAGACCTGCCCACTAAAAGTCTCAACCGCCTCATTAGCCTGCTGGTCAACAGTCACTTCCGGGTCAATGGTAAAAGTACCTACAAGGAAGAGTTTGTTACGGCCGGCGGAGTAGCCCTGTCGGACATCGACCCTCTAACGCTGGAAAGCAGGCACGTCAAGGGTGTGTTCTTTGCCGGGGAGGTACTCGACGTAGATGGCATAACGGGGGGCTTCAATTTTCAAAACGCCTGGACAACCGGGTACGTTGCCGGAAAAAATCTGGCAAAACCAGCCTTACTCACAACAACTACCTAAAACCAAAACCATGGATCTGGAAAAAATTAAAGAAACAACTGATTTTATCAAAAACTTACTGGGTGACTTTACGCCCGAAATCGGCATCATTCTCGGCACCGGGCTAGGCTCGCTTGTCAACGACATTGAGGTAGAGCATACGGTATCCTACGCCGATATTCCCAACTTCCCGGTTTCTACCGTAGAGTTTCACTCTGGAAAACTATTTTTCGGCAAACTCTCTGGCAAGAAGGTGATGTGCATGCAGGGGCGTTTTCACTACTACGAAGGCTATACCATGCAACAGGTGGTGTTTCCGGTGCGGGTCATGAAACTGCTGGGTATCCAAACTCTCCTTGTATCCAACGCCGCCGGGGGCCTGAACCCTGACTACCAGTTAAGCGATTTAATGGTCATCAACGATCATATCAGCTTTTTAATGCCCGGCAATCCGCTCATCGGCAAAAATCTGGACGAACTCGGCGACCGTTTTCCCGATATGTGCGACCCCTACGACATGGATTTGGTGAAAAAGGCTCTGGCCATCGCCGACCAGCAGGGTATAAAAGTACAAGCTGGTGTGTATATAAGCGTGCCGGGCCCCCAACTGGAAACCCGGGCAGAGTACCGCCTGCTTCGTATGCTTGGTGCTGACGCCGTGGGCATGAGTACGGTACCAGAAATTATAACCGCCCGCCAGATGGGGATGAAGTGCTTCGGAATATCGGTCATTACCGACATGGGGATACCCGAGGCGCTGGAAAAAGTGGATATAAATAAGATTTTGAAGGCTGCCTACGCCGCCGAACCCAAAATGACCCAGCTGATCCGTGAATTGATCAGGGACCTATAAAGGTTAGAACCCGCGGGCACCGCGCTTTTATACCCTAAACTATGTTGTAGCTACCGCTAACCCCCTTACCATGGATCGCCGGACTTTTATCCAAAACTCAACGCTGGCCACTGCGGCCTTTTCGTCACTGCCCATTTTATCGGCTTTGAAAAGAGTAGCTCCCTACAAAACCGCCCTGGTGGGTACGGGCTGGTGGGGCATGAATATACTTCGATGCGCCGTGCAGGCCGGTGAGTCGAAGGTTGTGGCCTTGTGTGATGTAGACCAGAACCAGCTCGCCAAAGCGCAGGCCGAACTGGCCAAACTGACCACTGATCAGCCCAAAACCTACGGCGATTTCCGGGAGATGCTGGCCAAAGAAAAACCAGAAATTGTAATCGTGGCCACCCCCGACCATTGGCATGCCCTCTGCTGCATAGAGGCGGTAAAATCAGGCGCTCATGTATACGTGGAGAAACCCATTTGCCATACCATCCGGGAGGGAAGAGCCATGGTCAACGCCGCCCGCAAGTATGGTAAGATGGTGCAGGTGGGCACGCACCGCCGGGTATCGCCCCACAATGTCTCGGGTATGGAGTTTCTGAAATCCGGTAAGGCGGGCAAGATTGGCATGGCGCGGGCCTTTGTGAATTATGGAGGCGGCCCCGGTGTGAAAGTACCCAACGAAGAGCCCCCCAAGGGACTAGACTGGGACTTCTGGTGCGGACCTGCGCCGCTTGTACCCTACAACCGAACGATCCACCCCAG
>CATMVR010000194.1 GCA_950075905.1 uncultured Persicitalea sp.
CCCGATTACCCGATTATCAACTAACTAAATGACGCTATAATGGACATAATCATAAAAGACCCACACAACGATAGAGAAGTACACCTGACCGCCGAACCCGAAGACTACAAGGGCGAGCAGGGGCTCCGCATTATTTTTCCTGATAAGGATTCTTTTGTAATGGTATACCGCAACGAAAACTGGGAGGTGGTAGACGAAGAGTTTGTCAATCCCGATCTCGTAGAGATCATCGGCAAGGCCATTCATCCCCGCGCCCGGTACTCTTCTAATTCACATGCGCAGTAGTCAATACAATTAATTACTTATGATATCACCCGCCGATAGTTATCGGCGGGCTGCGGTTGTAATGAGTATTTCCTATGGGTTTCTGGCGTTAAAGTCTCAGGCAGGAACAGGATTTTTAATGATAAATAAATTCCCGGTTCCAGCCTGTACCCAAAAAATGGAGACGCCCGTTGAACTGATCTAACGAGAACAACCGATACGCTATGCCTACCAAACATCCTGATGACACCCTTCCCGATGTAGTACTGATCGGAGCCGGTATCATGAGTGCCACTCTGGGAATGCTGCTCAAAGAACTCGACCCTGCGCTGACCATCGAGATCATTGAGCGGCTCGATAGTGCCGCCACAGAGAGCTCTGATGCCTGGAACAACGCCGGTACGGGCCACTCGGCCTTTTGCGAACTTAACTATACCCCCCAACGCCCCGACGGCAGCGTAGACACCAGCAAGGCCGTCAAGATCGCGGAGTCTTTTGAGGTGTCGCGGCAATTCTGGGCCTACCTCACGCAGCACGACTTCGTGGAGCTGCCCGACTCCTTTATCCGGCCGATTCCTCACATGAGTTTTGTGTGGGGCGAAGACAACGTAAATTTCCTCCGCAAACGCTTTGATGCCTTGCAGGAATGCCACCTGTTTCGGGAAATGCAGTATTCGGAAGATCCACGGCAACTCACCGACTGGATGCCCCTCGTGATGGAGGGCCGCGACCCAAACCAACCCGTAGCCGCCACCTACATGCCGCTGGGCACCGACGTAAACTTCGGAACGCTGACACGCGCCATGTTTCATTGTCTTAAAGAAATGGATGGCGTTACGCTTCATTTCAACCAGGAGGTACTAGACCTGGACCGCAACCGGGACGGCTCGTGGGAAGTGGAGATTAAAGACCGCACTACCCGCCGCAAACGAAAGATTCAGACGGGCTTTGTGTTTATCGGCGCGGGCGGTGGCTCGCTGCCTTTGTTGCTCAAATCCCGCATTCCCGAAGGCCGTGGCTTTGGCGGTTTTCCCGTAAGCGGTCAATGGCTCCGCTGCACCAATCCCGACATCATCCGCCGCCACCACGCCAAGGTCTATGGCAAAGCGGCCGTGGGCTCGCCGCCCATGTCGGTACCGCACCTGGACACCCGCATGATCAAAGGAAAACAGGAACTACTCTTTGGCCCCTACGCCGGTTTTACCACCAAATTTCTGAAAAAAGGCTCCTACTTCGACCTGCCATTTTCGGTAAAGCTGCAAAACATCCGGCCCATGATCGCGGCGGGCCTGCACAATATACCCCTCACCAAGTACCTGATCGATCAGGTGCGGCAGTCGCCCGAAGAGCGGCTGGGCGCCCTGAAAGACTATTTCCCCAAAGCGAGACCCGAAGACTGGCGGCTGGAAGTAGCCGGCAAACGCGTGCAGGTGATCAAGAAGGACGAAAAAGAAGGGGGAATTCTCGAATTTGGGACCGAGGTAGTGAGCGCCGCCGACGGCAGCCTGGCCGCCCTGCTGGGGGCATCGCCGGGGGCTTCCACCGCTGTGTCTATCATGCTGAGCCTGCTGGGCCGATGCTTTCCTGAGAAACTGGCCTCTGAGGCCTGGCAACAAAAACTCCGCGAGATAATTCCTTCCTATGGCCAATCTCTGGGTGACAATCCCGAGCTTTGTCGAAAAATTCGCGATTATACTAGCGAGGTACTAGATCTGCACGAAGAAGTATGAACAACTTTACCTTAGCCATCCACGGTGGCTCCTGCTGGATTGCTCCGGCGGAAATAACACCTGAACGGGAAAAGATATTTTACGCCGCCCTCGACGAAGCGCTAACGACCGGCTTTGACCTGCTGGTCCGAGGCGGTACTGCCCTCGATGCGGCACAAACCGCCGTAATGTACCTGGAAGATAATCCGCTCTTCAATGCCGGACGTGGATCGGCCTTTAACTATAACCAATTTCACGAAATGGACGCCGCCATCATGTGCGGGCAGCGGGGCCGCGCCGGAGCCGTAGCGAATGTACGAAACGTACGAAACCCTGTGGCATTGGCTCGTATGGTTTTGGACAAAACCAATAATGTACTGCTCACCGGCCAAGGTGCTGAGGCTTTCGGGCGTGAACACAATCTCAGGTTTGAGGAGGACGCTTACTTCTACACCGAAGAGCGCTTTCAGGAGTTGCAACGCACCAAACGGCAAGCGCCGGCCTGCAATACCGGAAAAGGTACCGTAGGGGCTGTGGCACTGGACATGTTCGGAAATATGGCTGCTGCGACGTCTACGGGTGGTTTTCCCAACAAAAACTACGGCCGAATCGGCGACAGCCCTATCATCGGTAGCGGCACCTACGCCAACAACCGCGCCTGCGCAGTATCGTGCACTGGCGATGGTGAGTACTTCATGCAAGCCGTAGCCGCCTACGATGTGTACTGTCTGATGGAGTACAAAGGCCTTTCGCTGCGCGAAGCCTGTGAATTGGTAGTTTTGGACAAAATCAACAATGCGGGAGGCAAAGGAGGTATGATCGCCGTCGATACGCAAGGGAATGCTGCTCTCGTCTTTAACTGCGATGTCATGTTCCGGGCTTCAAAAGATGCCCGGGGGGAGTGTCAGATGGGTATTCTTCCGTGAAATTGGTTATAGTTGAGTATTCACGCCAATATGCACATAAACATAACTCACTGATTACTAGCACGAATCGCCTGTCTCATAAACAAGAAGAGTGCCATGAGGCACTCTTCACTAATATCGTAAAATTCGTTATACTTCGCAGTAGAAGCCCCTCTACTACCCTGAGTGGGCCGGAGCTTTATCTTCTCTTAAATTCGAGGTAATCCGTTGACGTAGAGGCGCCCGTATTGGGATCAGGGAAGTTGATGGTCGTACCGATGTACTCTGTACCATCGGGTTTGACATCCTTGGTGGCCTCCGCCTGTATTCGGCGGGATTTCTTCACTCCGTCTTCCACAAGCTCGGCTACCTGGTCTATTTTGAACGTTTTGGGATTATCTACCGGAATATCCGTAAGCGTATACACTTCTTTGCTCGTGATTACCTTTCCCTGGTTTCGGAACGTATAATCGATGGTGTATTCAATATAAAGCTTGTTATTCTCGGAGGTAACAACCCAGGTCTGAACAGTGGAATTATTACCGTTTACTGTGTTGGTCCAATACTCTCCCACGTATTCAAGGGCATACTTTGGTTCCGGCTCGTCGTTCTTGGTCTTACAGCCTGCCACAAAAACAATCAGCAATAGTACGGTGAGTTTTTTCATAAATTGGTTTTGCTAAATATCAAACATGAATTCTGCGTGAAAAATACTCCATTTCCCTCAATAACGAAAATAGTGCGCAACTGTATATCTACCACCTAAATTTTACGGACACTTTTCTCCGTGAAATTGGTTATATTTGGCTAAGCCGGAAAGGAAATTCCCCACAATTTCAGGCAGGTATGAATTTTTGGCTTCTAGTTGGTGAGTACCGCATCTTTGCATCTTCCTGGTAATTTTATTGCTTATTCGCTCTGAACTATGAATATGATTAATACTTCGACTCACTGGTTTTTACGTATTATACTACCTGGCCTCCTGATGCTAGGAAGCTGCAACCCTGACCAATCGTCGGCTCCAAATGCTGATTCCCTGGCCTTTGCAAACCGAAAGACTACCCTTTCCAATGCCGATGCCGAACCGCCCCAGCGCATACATATGCCGCCTTTGCCCGATACGCTCACTTTTGCCGGTGAGCCGGTACCCCTGGACCGCGACGATGTGAGAGAGGGGGTAGAGTATGAGCTTGTCATCAATACCTTCCGGCACTCAAGTACGATCTTCATATTGAAGCGCATTGAGCGGTGGCGCCCATTGATTGAGAAGACTTTGCGGGAAAAAGGGGTACCAACGGACTTCATTTACCTCGCCGTGGCGGAGAGTGAATTCAAAAATAACGCCCGCTCTTACGCGGGCGCCATGGGTATGTGGCAGTTTATGCCCGCTACCGCCCGCGACTACGGTCTGCACATCACTGCCGACGCAGACATGCGCCGCGACCCCCGACTAGCCACCGAAGCGGCGGCCGAATACCTGAAATGGGCCCACAGGCACCTTGGAAGCTGGTCGCTCGTGGCGGCATCCTACAACCGGGGACTAAGTGGTACCAAGAATATCATGAAAGAGCAGCAAGCCAATAACTTCTGGGACCTGTACATGAATCCTGAGACGGCCCGCTATCTCTACCGGCTCATTGCCTTCAAGCTGATTCTGGAAAATCCGGAAAATTACGGCTATTTTCTGGGACCAGAAGATCAGTATAAACCCTATCAGTTTAAAACTGTGAAGGTAAACCGCGAAACCAACCTCATTGCTTTTGCCAAGGAGCACAATACTACCTACAAAGCACTCAGGGAGCTTAATCCGTGGTTCAACAACACCAGCAATTACCGATTGCGGGTTCCGGGAAATCTTTCGTACGAAATCAGGATTCCGGATCAAAAAGATATCCCGGGTTTATAGGCAGGAAAACTATTCTACCTTAATGTGAGGGTGTTGTTCCAGGAGTGAATTCAACTCCCTGGATCGTTTGCTTTCTGTGTCGTAGAACCAAACCCGAATGATGCGTTCTGCGCGTTTTTCATCAAGACCATAGAAGTAGAGAATCCATAGCCCGGGGTTTGTGGCATTGTCTACCGACAGTTTCACTTTCTTGACTTTTTTTAGCTCAAACTCATAATCAACGTCAAGACTGACTCTTAATTTACTTGATACTAATTCCATAATGTTGAGATTTTTTAAGTTACCCTGTGTGCATTCTATTTCTCTTGTGCCTTAGAAACTATTCTCTCGATCATTCTCTGACGATACGCGGTGATCAAGTGCTAGTCATCGTGCAATTTTGAAGTTACAGTACCTCATTTTTCAAAATTTAACGCTCTGAACCACATTCGAATAACTGATTCTCAACAACTGTGCCATTTTTTTTATGTACCTGATTTTTTTTGAAAATTTCATAAGAAAATATCAAACTTTATCTATAACTTATTGATTTTAAACACATTGAGAATTTATTTTTTTAAAATAAGGGGTACTTACATCCACGATATTTAAAAGCATATCGTTCCTAAACGTTGCCCGAGGTATATACATTACGCTTACGCGCGCCCATCAGATCTGCACTTTCAACTCCCATTCTTCGGTACGTATTTGTCAGACCTCCGATTGTTTGAGCGTTATCAGGCCAGGGTCTGCATTTCCTAATAGAAAAGAGTACCCCTTCGGCACTGTTGAATACTTATCTATTGAATACTTATCTATACTCCCTGAACGAAAACAACTGGTTACCAAGCATCACGGCTTTTGGCAAAAAAATACTCTACCAAAGCTATTTTATCAAACTTATCATACCCACAAGGGTTATGAATCCAGTTCTACGAGAGAGTGTGCTGAGCTTTTTACATTTTCCTCAGAGTATAAAGACGATTTGTTACTTGATAAACGACAAATACTGTTTCCATGCTTCTTTAAATCTCAAATTCATAAAAAATAAAGCACATATTTATAATTACTTAAACTCTGTTAAGTATAGGAGTGTAAACTTAGCTCATATGAATGCTAAGGAAGCAGGCATAGCCAATGTTAAGCTTGGCCGAATGAAGCAAGCACTACGAGTAACTATCAAAAGAGCAGCCCCTGCCCTCCTAGTGGCTCTCATCACAAATAGATAAAAAGATGACCTGAAACATTCAGTAAAGCGCTTCCCGAAGTAATATATGCACTTCAACCTCCTCCTCCATTGCAACCCAAACAGGCAATACGAGTAGTTCGCATCATAGAATCCCTGAATTCCCTGTCACAGCTGTGTAAAGGCTGGCTCTTAACCTTTCGCTAAATACCGGGACACTAACTATGTGCCCATATATATATTTGGATACATATTTTATAAAACAATTCTATATTTTCTAATTAAAAACGGTTACCATAAAAAACGCCTATGAATATACGTATACTTGGAGCTCCAATTTTAACAAACCCTCTTTTTAAAACTCATAGTATTCTTCGCCTCGTGTCACCTTTTGTTATGCTCCACTGGTAGAAAGCAAAAATATAATTTGGCAAGATATTTGCTTATCAGTAGTATATTTCACTATTTTTGAGTGAACTGGGGCTTTCCCCGTTAAAACGCATACCCTCAGCAGACAGATTAGAAGCAAGTGCAGCAGAAATGAGGGAAACCCTTTCCCCTCTTGACCTATGAATATTGACTCACTCAACGCTTTGAAACACGTAATCGACTCTTCGCCCGATGTGCAGATTGAGCACATTTTGGACAAGGCCGTTCAGGAAGAACAGTACGAGCTAATAGATTACCTACTGGATACAATTAATTCGAGAAAACAAGATCGAATGCTTCTTCTGGAAGTAATTCGCAGCCAACATTTGCAGGAAGACTACTGATCCCTCCGCCGTTGAAAAATCGGCAAAAGCGTCTCTTTTGCAAGAGTACAGCTTATCGGAGCCACCCCAGGCTTACCTGTACGGAGGGATACGATAGCGACTTTTGAAAGACTCTTTGATGAAGTCTGTGGCCGGAACCTGGGGTACCACAGGCTGGTAGCAGGGCTCAATGCTTATATAGGAGCACAGGAATAGCAGTTGGGTAGCAAAAAAGCATCCTCCTCAACGTCCCATAAAACAAAAAAATGCCGCCAACCAATTGATAGTCAGCGGCAGGTTGTGACCCCGACGGATTTCCAATATTTATGGGGTATCCAACTGATTACCTTTATTTTACAGCAAAAACGCTAAGCCTACTCCGCAACAATTCCGCAACTTATTGACATAACTTGTTCCCGGCTTCGAGCAGGAAACTGATGTCTTTGCCTACGATATGCTCACCGTCCAGGCTCTTCCAGTCGTATCCCTTGGCACGGCCGGTGGTTTTGGCGGTGCCGTTGAGACCATAGATTTGTCCACCCTTATCATCACGGAACAGCACTGCATTATCAGTACAGTAAACCTTGCCTGACTCAATGGTCCGGAAGGGCCAGGTTTCACCGTAATCACTCTTTTGGAAATGCAACTCGGTGGGTTCGATGGCTGCCACCGGGGCCTCTGACTTAGGTGGATTGGCCCGCATGAATACTACATACAAGGCCGCCAATATCACCAAACCTATGCCTACGATTCTGATTTTACTTTTCTTGTTTCCAGGAGTGGTACTCATAATGCCACTTTGTGTTAAATTTTTATTGTATATCGGCACGTAAGTCACCACTCACTTATTAATTTTGCGCGCCCTAATTGCATGCCAACAGAAAGGTCCTAATGATTTTTTGTTCGTTCCAGCTGTTGCTGCAAATCTTTGATCTCTTCGTCCTGATTCTTATTTGCTTTCCGTAGCAAGTCTATGAGCTCGTCCTTTGAGATACTAATGTATTCAGAACTTTGCTGTCCTGTCTGTTGATCTTCCTGGTCTTCGCCGATTAGGTAAGAAACCGTAGTATCAAATAACTGAGCAAGTTTTTTAAAATCTGAAAGGGTAGGTTCGTTCTTGTCATTTTCCCAACTGGATATAGTCTGCTTGGAAGATTTACCCATATGAACTGCCAGCTCATCCTGGGTCATCCCCTTTTTCTCCCTACACCTTTTGATACGCCTACCCGTAGAGTCCATTTATTTTTTAATAAATGTTATGATTTAAATTGACTTGTATTGTTTTGATCTTTACTTTTGTCATGTAAGCATTACAAAGCACAAGGTACAAAGAATGAAGGATTCCACAAACGGATCTGAGCAAACGGCTATTTCCATCAAGGAACGGCTCCTTATCAGGCTTAAACGGGCCAAGGAAACTGTTGGCCCCTCCTGGCGGTATGCACTAGCCGAACATGATGACTTCTTTGATACGCTGGAAGGAGTACGATGCATGAATACTGTGGCTCAGGCCTTCTCTAATCCACGCCGGGGCAGTATCGACCGCATTGCCCGCGTAACGCTTGCTCTCGAAAAAATTG
>CATMVR010000195.1 GCA_950075905.1 uncultured Persicitalea sp.
CGGAGCGGGGTATCCAGGGCCCCCGGCACTGGATGCGCAGTACGCCCGATGGCACGACGATTGGTTTCCTGGCCCAAGATGCGGCCGGACATACCCAACTCTTCGGGGTTTCGCCCAATGGCGGGGCTACCCGGCAGCTGACGCATCAGGCGTTCTCTATTCAGACCCCGTTCAATTTCAGTCCGGACGGGCACTTTGTAGCCTATGCCGCCGACAATTCCATCTTCATCACCGACTTACGAACCGGGCAACCCCACCGCCTGACCCCACGCACGACCGACGAGAACGCGCCCATCAATGGCGTTATCTGGTCTAATAAGGGCGATAGCCTGGTGTATAACCGGTACGTGAGTACGCCTGAGGGGAGGTACATTCAGATGTTTCAGCTGATGGTCAAGTACCACTAAGACATCTTGTCTGCATCCTCATTCCATCTGCTTATAGTTGTAGCTTATGACGCTCCCTGCTTTTCAGGCCAAGAATAGCCAGGGAAATCAGCAATACCATCAGGACGACGACTCCGTATTACTGATGGTAAAAATACAGTGCTATGCAGACTACCAGAATTTCGGAAAACAGCACCGGTAATTCATGTTGGATAAAGTCTTTGCGGATGCCCCCATTCAATAGCCTGGCGTGGTTGACAAGGTTGCAAACTCCAACAAATGCGTATAGCATAAACTCCCCGGTAGCCAGGTAGCTTCTGTAAATCAACAGAAGGATAATGCCTATGACACACCCGGCAAGTTGTACCATTGCACAAGGATAATAGAACTTGGGAATAGTAGCAGGGCTTTTTTGAAAGGAGTTGGGGGCCTGCCCCGTTTCCAGAGGACTCCACTCAGGAGGCATAAACAGCAGCCTGACCTTATCGTACCAGCGGGGCAAAGTGCGTATCGTTTTCCATAAGTACAGGTAATGGTGGCCGATGGCCCCCAGAGGGCTGGTATCCTTGTAGCAGCCTTTGATACCATACCTGACGGGTTCGGTTTCTTCCTGAAAAGTCCCAAAAAGCTTATCCCAGATCACAAAAGTAGACCCGTAATTCTTGTCAATAAAAATATCATTTTGACCGTGGTGCACCCTGTGGTGAGAAGGGGTGATCAGAACTTTTTCAAGAAAGCCTAATCTCCGTACATATTCGGTGTGTAATAGGAAATCGTACAGTCCGGAAATCTTCAGCGTGATGACCAAAACTGCCGGTGTGAAACCGAATAGGGGTAGTATCGACCAGAAGGCGATTCTGTTGATACCCTGAAATAGCGACGTACGGAATCCGTTGGAGAAATTGTACCGATCGGAAGAATGGTGGGTCACGTGGCCGGCCCATAGAATATTAATCCGGTGTGAGCATCGATGGTACCAGTAAGAGAGGAGGTCAACGGCTACATACGCCCACACCCACGTGTACCAGGTCGGCTCAAGAGTAAGCAGGCGATAATTGGCAAAAACGTAATCCAGTACCAGGTACATGGAAGAAAAGTAGATGATGGACCCTAATTGGTCAATGGCTCCAATGCTCATATTCATGACGACATTGCCAGGGGTATACCTCTGGTCCTGATCACGAAATTCAGGAACCATTCGATGCAGACGATCAGTAGAAAAACGGGAATGAGCAGGGCGGTAGTGTTTATCATGAAGGTGTTTATTTTTTTGTGAATCACCCTCACAAACATACCAGACAAGCCTGTTCGGGTTCGGCAGAGTTTCTCAACGACGAGATCGGGTTTAGGAATGGTAGAAAATGATCCTGCATGAGTAGTGGCTAAGCTGTGTTCGGTTAGGGACCATTTAGTTCCGTAGAGAAACTGGCCCCAGCCGTTGGTAAACCTGCCTTATCGTCTACTGCTTCCGATAGTAGATTTGTTCCATCTCTTATCAATGCACCTCAAACCCGACACTAGTTATGGCACCCCTATTTTGGAAAAAATCTGTTTTCACGTTTCCTGTCTTATTTATACTTGTGTTTCTGCAGTCCGGATGTTTTCGGCAGTGGCGCGCTACGCCGGGAGATGTTCGGCGCTACCTGGCAGCGAGCTCGCTGAAGCCCACCTTCCACACTATCGAACGTGACTCTATGAAGCTATTTTGTTTGACCACCGGCTCTGACACTCTACCGCCTCTCCTGCTGGTGCACGGTGCACCCGGAAACTGGTTTGATCTGAGAAATATGCTTGATGATACTTTTCTTCGGAAGAAATTTCAGGTGATTGTCATAGATCGCCCAGGCTACGGAAACTCCCGCAAGAAAGACGGCCGAAAGGCACACTCCATTACGTCTATTGATCGACAGGCACACCAGATAGCGCTGGCGCTTACTCTGAATCGTTCTGGTGAAAAAGCTATCGTGCTTGGTCGCTCGTACGGTGGCCCGATTGCGGCTCGCATAGCGATGCTGAACCCGGATAAAGTAAAACATCTGATCATGGTGGCGCCACCAGTTGATCCTTCCCTCGAAAAGTTTTACTGGTTTTCGTCCTGGGGCAACCGGAAATACATCCGCTTTTTCCTGCCCGGGGAATTCAATACGGCTACTGATGAGAAATTTGACCATGTAGCGCAGCTCGAAAAGCTGAGCAGGCACTGGACATCGCTGCAGATGGAGATGACAGTGGTGCAGGGAGGCGACGACTGGGTGGTAGACCCCGCCAATCTGGACTTTTCACGCCGGATGCTCCCTCCGTTCCTGACCAAATTTGTTTATCTGCCCAAAGCCGGGCATGCTATAACTGAAACCCATCCGGAATTGATACGAGAGCTTATCTTACGGGCCGCACAGCCCAAAGAACTGCCGGCGACTACTGTACTTTCGGGGGTTTTCCACAAAAATCGATGAGTATTCTGAAAGCAAAGGGAAAAGTTATTTTGGGGGAGCAATAGTTTGTTGCCTTTATTTGAAAATCGACTATTTTTTTCTAAAATTACGTAGAAAAAACACACACTTCCCCCCCCTTTTTTATTTGAAAACAACTGTATTGTTCCTCCTGCTGTGTGTTTGTACGGACATTCCAGCGCTGTACGCCCAAAAAACTATCCGGTATCAGCACCCGGATCAACTGGTTGAAATGGGCGGCTATGCCCGTTACTTTGAAGACACCACCAATCAGCTTACCCACGAGCAGGTGAGCCGATTGCCTGGCCAACGCTTCACCGATAGTCCGGACAATATCCTCAACCTGGGATTCACACCCTCCCGGATTTGGCTAAAATGGGATTTGAAAAACGAAACGGGAGAACCCTTGTATGCGGTGCTGGAAGCGCAGGACATTGACTATGTGGATGCGTATATAGTAGGTAGTGACACAACTTACTACGTAGAGACCGGGGTGCTTCGCCCTTTTACCCACCGATACTTTGATACCAATAGCATTGTGCTTAGCCTGGGCCGGGAGCCTGCTCAGCTGTACATTGCGCTCAAAGATATGAACGGACTGGTACTACCCCTGAAACTGGGGACGATCCGGCCGGTGGTGCAGAAGATTTACCGCGAAACCATGATCAATGCCTTTGTGACGGGTATTCTTGCTCTCATTGCCTTGTTTAGCTTTTTCATGTTTGTTTCCCTGGGCGACCGTACCTTTTTGTTTTATGCCCTGCACGTCATTTTTTCAGCCTTTACCCTGTTGACATTCGAAGGGTATCTTTCTGACCTGCTGTGGCGAGAGATGCCCTACATGAACAATGGCATCAATTCGAGCCTGATTCGACTGGGAACGCTCCTTACCAGCATCGCTTTTTCTGTGGTATTCCTCGGGGTCAGGGAAGTATTGCCCGGACTGGCCCGCTTCTATCGGTATGTGGCGGTCGCGGCCATCCTGGTGGTTCTTGCCAAGATTATGGGTATTCAATGGGCCGAAATGGTTTTTAACGTGGTTGTCCTGATCACCTTTGTTACGTTTCTGGGGGTAGGGGTATGGCTATACCGTAAGGGCTTTCAACCCGCCCGGTTTTATCTGCTGGGCTGGGGTATATATATCGTCGAAATCCTGCTGCTGGTTCTCACGCTCTTTAATGTCATTTCGTTCGACCACTTTTTTACCTACTACGGGTATCAGATTGGCACCGCGGGGCAGGCCATCTTCCTGACCTTTGCCGTGATGGATCGTATCAACGCGCTGCGGGTCAACGCCCTTGATGCACAGCAGCTGGCCCTGTCGCACATGCAGGAACACGAAAAGTTACTGGCCCGGCACAACCATGTACTGGAACAACAACTAAGGAAAGATGACACTCCCAACCGGGAAGACCTTGACCAACTAATAAAGCTGTTTCGGGAAGAGCGGGAAAAAGTAAGAAAAATCCCCATCCCTACCTTGGAAGGCGTACTTCTTTTTGCACCTAACGAAATCATTCGCATTGAGGCCATGGGAAGCTACACCACTATCCACTTCGTAAACCGAAAAGAGATGGTGGCTTCCCGATCGCTGGCTGAGTTTGAGCAGGTGCTATCTGACTACGACGAGTTTTTCCGAGTTCACAAGTCACATCTGGTCAATATTACGTACATCACCCGGTACCAACGCGGCGAAGGGGGAACCCTCATGATGACAAATGGAAGCGAGGTGGATGTAGCCCGGCGTACCAAATCGGAGTTTTTGAAACGAATGCGAATGGAGAGCTGAAAGCGTAGCAGACTGCCTCTCTCCGGAAGCGATACAGGTACGGTGCTTTGTTAGCTACCCCCGTAAACTTCTTTTCCAGGCATTCCAGTACGTTCAGATCCAGGATTTTCTTCTGAAAATCGTTGCGGGCAAGCTGATGAGTCATTTTGATACCAAGGCAAAGCGGATGAAGTAATCGGAAGATGACTTGTACGAATGCCAGGGAAAGGGACTGCTAATCCCTACTTTTCCCGGGCATTTCTTATATTGGGACATAATGTGTTTGCAAAAATCTCTGATCTTTACATCCCAACTACCTATTCTGAATTCTTAGTCATTATGAAAAAAACGCTCGCGTACGGTTTGGGGCTAAGTACCCTGGCCCTGGGCATTGTCCTGCTGGTGGTCCCCGGTTTTACCTCTCAGTCGCAGAACTCCCCCGCGCCAAAGCAGCCCAACATTATTTTCATCATGTCCGACGATCATGCCTACCAAGCCATCTCGGCCTACGATAATCGGCTGATCGAAACGCCTAATATTGACCGCATCGCCCAAAAGGGCATGCTCTTTACTCAGGCCAGCGTCACCAACTCCATCTGCGCGCCTTCCCGGGCTACCATCCTGACGGGCAAGCACTCGCACTTGAACGGCAAGGTAGACAACCATTTTCCGTTCGATACCACCAACATCACCTTTCCGCAAATTTTGCAAAAGGCCGGGTACCAGACCGCCATGTTTGGCAAGCTGCACTTTGGTAACAGCCCCAAGGGCTTTGATCAGTTCAAAATTCTGCCGGGCCAGGGTGCCTACTACAACCCTGAGTTTATTACTAAAAACGAAGGAAACATCAAGGTACAGGGCTACGTGACGGACATCATCACCGATATGACGCTGGACTGGCTCGGCAAGGAGCGGAAAAAGGACCAGCCCTTTCTGCTGATGTACCTGCACAAAGCCCCCCACCGGTCGTGGCAAATGGCCGAGCGGCATCTGGCTGAATACACTACGAAAAGATTTCCCGAACCGGAAACGCTTTTTGATGATTATTCCGGCCGGACTTCTCCCGCCGCCGAAGCCGAAATGAGCATTCTGCACCATATGTCCTGGGCGGGTGATCACAAAGTGACGCCCGAAATCATGGACGAACTCGGGATTCCGGAGATTGGGTACGATAAGATTCGCTACACAAACGAAATGAAGCGTCTTACACCCGCTCAGGCCGAAAACTTCCGTAAAGCCTATGCGCCCCTGAATGAAGAACTCCGGAAAAAGTACCCAACCATGACCGAAAAGGAGAAGATGCAGTGGAAGTACCAGCGCTACATGCAGGATTACCTGGGTTCTATCAAAGCCGTAGATGAAAACGTAGGTCGCCTGCTGGACTATCTGGAAGCGAACAACCTCATGGAAAATACCATCATCCTCTATACCTCTGATCAGGGATTCTACCTCGGTGAGCACGGCTGGTTCGACAAGCGGTTTATCTACGACGAGTCGTTTAAGACGCCCCTGCTGGTAGCCTGGCCGGGCAAAACCAAGGCGGGTAGTCGCTCCGACGAGCTGGTTCAGAATCTGGACTTCGCCCAGACGTTCCTGGATGCTGCCGGCGTAAAGGCACCCGCCGATATGCAGGGAGAAAGCCTCGTACCGCTGCTGAAAGGACAAAAAGGAAAATGGAACCGCGATGCGGTCTACTACCACTACTACGAGTACCCGGCCGAGCATATGGTAAACCGCCACTACGCCATCGTGACCAAAGACTACAAGCTGATTCACTACTACTATGTGGAGGACCAGTGGGAGTTGATAGACCGTAAAAAAGATCCCAAGGAGTTGAAAAACGTGTACAACGACCCCGCCTATGCGAAGGTGAAAAAGGAGCTGCATGCCAAGCTGGATCAGCTTCGCAAAAAGTATAAAGACAACGAGACGTTGAGCCAGAGCTATGTGGACAGACTGATGAATGATGCCTCCAATGGCAAGGTATACGGCGTAAACCAGGAGAAAATCAGGGAAATCAAAGACCGGCGCGCAAAGGTAGAGGCAAAGCAGAAATAGGTTTTTCTGTATCTGCAAAGAGGCGACCTTTTTGGTCGCCTCTTTGCTTTTGGAGCATAGCAATAGTTTCGGGTGGTTTAGGTAAAAGTATAAGGTCCGGTTCAGGTGAATATCCACTTTGCAAATGGGGAATAGCTATGGAAATGACCTTGTCAAACATCCCAAAAGGTGCCAATAGTCCCAACGGAGCGTTATTCTTCCCTAATTCTGGTCCTCTATCCCTGGCATTTGGTTGACTATGGCCGAGCGAATAGGTTTGCAACTGTCAACACAAAAATCCCGCTTTACTATGAAAAAGTCACTCATTATGTTTCCTGTATTCGTTGCTATACTTTGCGCATCAATTTCAATTGGCCTAATGCCGATAGCTACCGCCCAAACCGCCGAAAAAGACACAACCGCGGCAAGCCTGAAAAGAAGAACATCTTTCGCTACATCTTATTTTGGGGCCGATGTGCTTACCCTTGCGGGAGGAAGCACGCAGTACCTGAATCAGGGTAATATAGAAGCTACCAACTTTGGAAGCCATAGCAATGCCCGTGTCTTACTCGGCGGAACCCACTTTTGGGGCCACGCCGATTTTTATGTAGCAATCCCTGTGGCGACGCTCAACCGGGTAGCTACGGCAGACTTACAGAAAGTAGCCTACACACAAGGCGTCGAAACGGGTTTTCGGGTATTTCCATGGGCGATGGAAACAGGGAAGATTCGCCCCTTTGTTGGGATGAGCTTCAAGGGCATGAGTTTCGCACAAGTCACCGACGATCCTGACAAAAATTACCGGAGCGTCCCCTATGTGGCCAAAATGCTTTTCCCCTACCAGGCCGGACTCACCTATTCGGGGAAGCAGTTTCTGGTGCAGGCAGGCATACACTACCAACGAAAAACCGACTATCGGTACCCTCTATCGCGTACTGAATACGGCGACCTGAAACTCTCGCCCTGGTCGTTTAACCTTGGAATGAGCTACCTCATTAATACCAACGGCGGACTGGGCTCAGCGCGGGGCGCCAGGGTGGTCAAGAGTCGAATGGGCAAGCTCGCGGCGACAAACCGGCTGGATACCTGGTATGTAGGCATTGGGCCTTCGGGTACTTTCGAGATCAGCAAGTCAGAATACGTCAAAGACAAGCACCCCTACCTCCAACAGTCGAGCCCCGGTACGCTGGTCGCTGACATCGCCGCGGGCCGCTACTTTCATAAACTCGATATGAACCTAGGGGTTTCGTACCGAGGCTTGCGCTATGGGTCAAGTGGCTACAACACCTCACTCTCGTACCAGCGCCGATCCTACACGCTGGAAGGATATAAATTCCTGGGCGACTATCACGGCTTTGTACCTTTTATTGGCCCTACCCTGGCGCTGGAAGACCTGAAATTCACGGATAGAAACGAGAATACAGCTACCCGCTACGGGCAAAAGAAGGTAGCGCTGGGTGTAATTTTCGGATGGGACATCCGTATCACGCGCAGCGAAACCTGGCTGCTACGCACCAACCTCCGCTACACTCCCAACCTCCACCTGAAAGCCGAAGGCAAGAAAGTTATGTTCGACCAGATGGAGTTCAACTTTATTCAATTCGTATGGTTTCCGAGCCGTAGTAAGGTCCTGAAAA
>CATMVR010000196.1 GCA_950075905.1 uncultured Persicitalea sp.
AAGTAAGCGGATTTTTCCCCTAAGGTGGCCACAGCTTCCTGCAATACGGACTCGCGCCGGCCGGTCAGAAGTACGCGGGCCCCGGCCTGCACCAGACACTGGGCTATGTGGAAACCGATGCCGCTGCCCCCGCCGGTAACCAGGGCTAGTTTATCTTGTAGTGAGAAAATGGAGGTATCGGCCTGGGAAGCGGTTTGGGTAGATTCAGACATAATACTATTGATTTATGGTAAACAAATAACCCTTCCAAAACGAGTTTGGAAGGGGAAAATACTTGCGTTGAATGGATAAAGTGGGTTAGGAGCTCTACTTCTCTTCCATACTTACGCCGCCTAGTTCCTGGAAGAGCGTTTGCCAATAGTGCGTTACGTGGGGGTTGTTCTCGCGGGTGGAGGCTGTGGGCTCGAAGGGCGTGATAACCGTCACCTCGGGGCCTCCGATGGCGTATTGTTCCAGCTGCTTCACATCCTCTTTGGCCCAGGTTTCGGCCTGGGCGTCGTCGGCGGGCGGGTTGGTGTGGAAGTCGCGGCGGTTGGCTCCTTTCACGCTCTCCACCATATCGCTGAAATAGTATACCCGCACCTGTGCGCCATCCTCGGCAGCTTTGGCTACCACCGGCAGGCTGGCCCAGATATTGGTGGCCTGGTTGGATGCGCCCGAATTCTGCTGCATGAGCTTGGTCATCGCCTGCCGCAGGAAGATTCCCTTCTCCCGTTGCACCGACATCTGGAAAGCCGTTTCGATGGCCTCGCGGTCGGTGGCGTTGGCATTTTCAAGGCCTTCTTTCTCCGAGCGGACCGTCAGCGACAGCGCTTTGGCTTTGGAGGTATTTTCATGGATGAAATAGACATCCAGTTTGTCGCCCTTGTTGGTCATGTTCTGCTCCACAATTTCGGCCAGCGCCTGCCGGTATTTCTCCTGCACAAAAGACTTGTTCACATCCACACTCTGGGTTTTGTCCAGAAAGACAATCGTATGGATGGGTGCTTCGGGTAGCGTGGTGGTGGTTTGGTCCGAAGTAAAATTGCAGGAGGTAGTAAGCCCTACCAGGCCTGCAAGAAGTACGGGTGCCGCGACTGAGGGAAATCTCATAAGTATTGGATGAATTAGATTGACATTGACAAAATTACGGGCCGGTGCCACAACCTACAACGCGAAACGGACGAACGGATTAAATATTATAGAATTTTGTACCAAACTCTCACCGGACCTAACAAAAAAGCCCTGCCAGAAGACAGGGCTTATCTATGCTGGAAAACGGACAGGCTAGGCCTTCTGCTGGATCATGGCCATCAGTTCCTCAGATATACCCGTCGTGGAGTAGCCACCATCGTGGAAGAGGTTCTGCATGGTCACCATGCGGGTCAGGTCCGAGAAAAGAGTAATCACGTAGTTGGCGCAGTCTTCGGCCGAGGCGTTGCCCAGCGGGCTCATTTTTTCGGCAAATTCAAAAAAGGAGTCAAACCCGCCGATGCCCGTCCCCGCCGTAGTAGGCGTAGGCGACTGCGAGATGGTATTGACCCGCACTTTTTTGCTTTTGGCGTAGCGGTAGCCGTAGCTGCGGGCAATGCTTTCCAGAATAGCCTTGGCGTCGGCCATATCGTTGTAGAAAGGAAACGCCCGCTGTGCTGCAATATACGACAGGGCCACTACCGAGCCCCACTCATTGATGGCGTCGAGCTTCTCGGCCGATTGCAGGAACTTGTGTAGCGACATGGCCGACACGTCCACGCTTTTCATGTACCACTCATAGTTGAGGTTGCCGTACTCACGACCCTTACGTACGTTGGGGCTCATGCCGATGGAGTGCAGTACAAAATCCCCCTTTCCACCCAGGGCGTCCATGGACTCCGAGTAAAGTTTTTCCAAATCCTCGGTCGAAGTAGCATCCGCCGGGATTACTTTGGCGTCGCACTGCTCGGCCAGTTGATTGATAGCGCCCATGCGCATGGCGATAGGGGCGTTGGTGAGCGTAAAGACAGCTCCCTCCTCTTTTGCCTTCAATGCCACCTTCCAGGCAATGGAGTTTTCGTCCAAAGCGCCGGATATAATTCCTCTTTTCCCTTTTAGTAAACCGTAAGCCATGTTGTTTTGATTTTATTGATCTTCCTTATAATTCAGTGGGGGTCAGATGGTCTTTTGCCTTATACTACCCAAAAAGGCCATAAACAGGCCAGCCCAAACCGGCCGCAAAGTAAAGTATTTTTACGGGGGAAAACTACTCTTACCCTTTTTCGCCGCCCGCCGGACCGTAGAAAATCACCCAGTTACCGCTCTACTGACATGCTGCCGTGCCGCATCATTTCCACAAAGCGCATATGCGGGGTCAGCAAGGCATGGGCTTTTTTCTGGGAGGTTTTCATAGGGGTCAGGGCTGGGGCTGAACGGGTTTCAGATGGAGTACTTTCTCAAAAAACTGCTCAGTAGCGTGCTGTACGCCGTTGAGGTCTTTGGAGGTAAAGTGCGAGGCAATGACGTGGTCGGCGCTGTTGGGAAACGCCCGCTCCATTTTCAGCGAGTCGGCCGTGCCAAACAGCGGAAACATCTCCTGCATGGCTTTCACAGAAACCACCTTATCCTGCTCGTCCTCATTCTTATAGTAGTAGGCCAGCAGCACCGGCATTTTCACTTTGGCATATACCTCCGGTCGCGACACCGCATCTATGGTTTGCTGCAAAGTGAGCAGTCCGTTGGCGCTGTAGCTGGTGAGCCAGTACTGCGCGCGGTCGGGAGCGTAGCGCATGTCGTCGCGGCGCTCACCCAGCAGCGTATGCAGCAGTTGGGTACCCCAGGGGCCGGTGGTGAGTTTGAGGGCGCCGTTGTACACCGCCATGCAGGGCGAGTACAGCACAATGCCTTTCAGGTCGGGGTTGTTGGCCGCCAGGTACACCGTCAGTAACCCTCCGGCCGAGGTACCTATTATAATCACACTGTCGCCCAGCGCTTTCCCGATAGCCAGCGCCCGCTTGGCACCGGCCACAAAATTTTCGGGTGTAAGGTCGTCAAAAGCATCGGGGTCGCTGATGCCGGCATCGTGCAGGCGGGCCAGGTAGAGGTTGGCGCCGTAGCGTTTGGCCAGGTTGCGGTGTATGGGATCGCCCTCGGCCCAGCTGGCTCCAAAGCCGTGGATGTACACAATACTATATGGCGTCTTCTGCTTGTTGGCCGTATCGGCCCACACAATGCGGGCTTCGTTGTCGGGTTTCATATCCGGAACAGCCGCTTCCGTGCGACGAATTTCAGCTTCCAGCTCTGGCAGATTCGGCGTCACTGCCGGCAGTGTGGGGTCCAGTTCGGCGTCGGGTACTTCCGGACCGGCCACGTAGCCAATGGCCAGGATACCTACCAGGCCGGCTGTCCACATTAAGAATTTTTTCATGGGAAGGGTTTTTAATTTTGAAAGGGAAAATTAAAATTTTTACCCGCAGGAAGCAAATCCGGCGCTGACTTTGCCCGTTCGGGCGAGTGAAGAGCAGCCAGGCACCAGAAATAGTGCTATTCGGCAACATATATTCTTAGATTAGTATTTTAAGTCTCATAATTATATTTTACTTTTGCTATATCTTGATCAAGATATTAAATATATTTTTTCGACATGAAAGACAGCGATACTTCCATTCAGGAGCGCCTTAAGCAGGTATTTGATGCACTGGGCATTACTATCTACCAGATTGCAAAAGACTTAGACGAAAATTCGTCCAAGTTTTATAATATACTCAGCGGCCGCGCCAAGCCATCTTACGACACCATCATTGGCATTCTGAACCACTACCCACAGATTCGGGCCGATTATCTGCTTCGGGGCGAGGGCCCCATTCTGAACGAGGGCGGGTACTCCAACGCGCACATCAGTATGGAGGAAGCAGCCTACGTGGAAGTGCCGTTTGTGCCGGTGAAGTTTCACGCCAGCTTTGTGGAGAGCTACACCGATAGCTATCGCTTTCAGGATCTGGATACCTTTCGGGTCAATAAGGATCTGGTCGGTAATCTGCGCAACCCGGTGATTCTGGAAGTATCCGGCAACAGCATGAGCCCACAGCTCGTGCACGGGGCCCGGGTGCTGGCCACGCCCGTCGATACCGGCGACTGGATCTACCTGTCCGGAGGTGTCTTTGCCGTAATCTACCGCGATTTTTTTGTGGTAAAACGCATTCGTGAAAACGACCTTCTCACTAAGCATTATCTTACCCTGCACTCCGACAACCCCATAGGCGGCAGCGTGACGGTACCTTCCAACGAGATCCGGGGTATCTGGCGCGTGGCCAACATCGTGAGTGCCCCCGTGGAGTAAGCCGCAAATAAGCCCCCATGATTCGTAGCTTTTTCCTAACTTTGAGTTTTGTACCGGAACGAAGAGATCCTGGCCATCCGCTGGATTGAGATTGGAAAAAACATATGAATGATTACCTATCGAGCCTGAACGAGCCGCAACGGCAAGCTGTGACGCACGGAGAAGGCCCCCTGATGATTATAGCCGGCGCGGGCTCAGGCAAAACCCGCGTTCTTACGTTTAGAATAGCCTACCTGATTGAAAACGGCGTGGATCCCTTCCGGATTCTGTCGCTGACGTTTACCAACAAGGCCGCCGCCGAAATGCGCCATCGGATCGAAACCTCCGTAGGCTACGAAGCCCGCAACATCTGGATGGGTACGTTTCACTCCGTATTTGCCAAAATCCTGCGCATCGAAGCCCGGTACCTGGGCTATACCAGCGATTTTTCGATCTACGACACCGACGACTCCAAGTCGCTGCTGCGTAGCATCATCAAGGAGTTCAACCTCGACGACAAGCTTTACAAACCCAATGTAGTCTTCAACCGGATATCAGGGGCCAAAAACCGCCTGGTATCCGCCGACGACTACCTCAACAACAGCATCATCCGGGCCGACGATGACGCCGCCCGCATGCCCGAAATCGGCCGCCTCTACAAGGCCTACACCGTGCGCTGCTTCCAGGCCAACGCCATGGACTTCGACGACCTGCTGTTCAATACCAACGTCCTCTTCCGCGATTTTCCCGAAGTACTGCACAAGTACCAGCACAAGTTTCAGTACGTGATGGTGGATGAGTTTCAGGATACCAACGTATCACAGTACCTCATCACCCGCAAGCTGTCGGCCGTGCACCGTAATATCTGCGTGGTGGGCGACGACGCCCAGAGTATCTACGCCTTTCGGGGAGCCAACATCGAGAATATCCTGAATTTTGAGAAGGATTTTCCCGACGTGCGTACCATCAAGCTGGAACAAAACTACCGCTCCACACAGACGATCGTCAACACGGCCAATTCGGTGATTGCGCGCAATAAGGCGCAGCTCCGCAAGGAAGTCTTTACCGAAAACGAGGAGGGAACGCTGATTGAGGTGGTAAAAGCCAACTCCGACAACGAGGAGGGCCGCCTCATTGCTACTTCGATCTTTGAAGAAAAAATGCAGCACAGCCTGCATAACAATGACTTCGCGATCCTGTACCGTACCAACGCCCAGTCCCGGGCGTTTGAGGAAGCCCTGCGGCGGCTCAACATCAAGTACCGCATTATCGGCGGTCTGTCTTTCTACCAGCGCAAGGAAATCAAGGACTTGCTGGCCTACCTGCGTTTCATTGTCAACCAGCAGGATGAGGAAGCCTTCAAGCGGATCATCAACCTGCCCAAGCGGGGCATTGGCGATACCACCATTGCCAAAATCCCCGTCACGGCCGCCGAAAACCAGGTACCCGTCTGGGAGGTGGTGAGCAATATTCACCAGTATGTGAGCGGCCGCGCCACTACGCCCGTGGAGCAGTTTGGTACGCTGATCAAAAGTTTCAAGCTGCTGATCGAGCAGGGTAAGGATGCCTTTGAGGTAGCTACCCACGTGGCCAAAACCTCGGGGATTCTGCGCGAGCTGTACGAAGATAAAACCGTGGAGGGGTTGTCGCGCTACGAAAACGTGCAGGAATTGCTCAACGCCATCAAGGAATTTGTCGACAACGCCGACAATGAGGACAAGAGCCTCAGCTCCTTTTTGCAGTCGGTGTCGCTGCTGACCAATGCCGATGAGAAGGACGAAGACGGCGACAACGACCGCGTGACGCTCATGACGATTCACTCGGCCAAGGGGCTCGAATTCAAGAATGTGTACGTGGTGGGGATGGAGGAAGACCTCTTTCCCAGCCAGATGATGCTCGAAAGCCGGCAGGACCTGGAAGAAGAGCGGCGGCTGTTTTACGTAGCCATTACCCGCGCCTGCAACAAGCTGACCCTCTCCTACGCCGAGAGCCGCTACCAGTGGGGACGCCTCAAAATGTGCGAGCCCAGCCGCTTTCTGATGGAAGTAGACCAGCGTTTTCTGAATACTTCCAAGACTACCCGCAACATTGCCCAGCGCGAAACCCAGCCCACTCCCATGGGTTTTCTGAAAAATATTACCCCCAAAACGCCCCCGGTACGTCCCGCCGCCGCCGACCATACCCCCTCCTCGGATTTTACGCCCAGCGACACCTCGGGCCTGACGGAAGGGCAGCGGGTGGAGCACCTTAAATTTGGCTTCGGGGTGGTGAGCAAAATGGATGCAAACGGTACCGATCGGAAGGCAACAGTAAAGTTTGATAGTGTGGGTGAGAAAACGCTGCTGCTTAGCTTTGCGAAGCTGCGTATTTTGGAGTAGTTTGCTACCGGTACGTAAATTCTATTACTTTCTTACTTTACCTATTGAACTATCAGCAACCATACAAACCATCCCGGATATGCTACATGAAAATGACCTGGAACAAGTAATGGCGCGGGGCAGCGACCCCACGCTGGTCAACGAACAGATACAGTTTTTTATAGACGGTTTTCCGTTTCTCCCCCTGTCCAAAGCCGCCACCGTTGGCGACGGTATTATTCGCCTCTCCGACGAAGATATAAAGGAGAAAGTCTCCCTTTTTGATCAGAAAGCTTCCGAAGGCGATATTACACTGCTCAAATTTGTGCCGGCATCGGGTGCCGCTACGCGCATGTTCAAATCGCTGTTTGCCTTTCTGGAAGAAGGAAAGTCCGACAAGTCGGTAGAGGAGTTCTTCGACAAGCTCAGCACCTTTGCCTTTTACGAGGATCTGAAAGAGGTACTGGCGTCGGACCACCACGATATCGCTACCGCAGGCCGTACCGTCATTGCAGATTACTTCCTGACCGAAAAAGGCCTCGGCTACGGCAATCTGCCCAAGGGCTTGCTCAAATTTCACACTTACCCCCAACGCGCCCGCACCCCGCTGGAAGAGCACCTGGTAGAGGGAGCGCTGTACGCCAACGCCGGCGGACGGGTACACCTGCATTTTACGGTATCGCCCGAGCACCGCGACAAGTTTGAAAAACTGGTGGTAGAGGTACTGCCTACCTACGAAAGCAGGTACGGAGTGAAGTACTACGTCTCCTTTTCTGAGCAGAAGGCTTCTACCGATACCATTGCCGTGAATATGGACAACACGCCTTTCCGTGAGAAAGACGACAGCCTGCTGTTCCGACCGGCCGGCCACGGGGCTCTGCTCGAAAACCTGGCAGGTCTGGATGCCGACGTGATTTTCATTAAGAACGTAGACAACGTAGTGCCCGACCACCTGAAAGATACGACCGTTACCTACAAGAAAGCCATTGCCGGCATACTGCTCGACTTCCAGGCCCGCATATTTGCATACCTGGAAAAGCTGGAAGGTGGGCGCGATGGGGCGCTGCTGTCAGAACTGGATGGGTTTTTTCAAAAAGAACTGTGCGTGAGTCCGCCGACTGCCTTTGCTGCCTGGAACGATGAGGAGAAGGCAGCCTATTTCAAAAAGAAACTCGAACGCCCCCTGCGCGTATGCGGCATGGTGCAAAACGTGGGCGAGCCCGGCGGCGGGCCGTTCTGGGCCGACAACGCCGACGGATCGGCTTCGCTGCAAATTGTGGAATCGGCCCAGGTAGATATGGATGACGCCGGGCAAAAATCAACTTTCCAGAACGCTACTCACTTTAACCCCGTTGATCTGGTGTGCGCCATGAAAGACCGCCACGAGCGGACGTATCAGTTGAAAAAATTCCGTGATCCGATGACGGGTTTTATTTCCAGTAAATCAAAAGACGGCAAAGAGCTGAAAGCTCAGGAGCTTCCTGGCTTATGGAATGGCTCCATGGCCGACTGGAATACGCTCTTTGTGGAAGTACCCCTGATTACTTTCAACCCCGTAAAGACCGTAAATGACTTACTGCGCGAGCAGCATCAGTAACTTCTGGTAAGGCAGGTACT
>CATMVR010000197.1 GCA_950075905.1 uncultured Persicitalea sp.
TGATATTCTCGAAGTATGTGCTGGCCTATCAAATTTTTACATAAGCAACTGATTTATAGCTATGCAACAAGTCTATTTTATAAATAGATACTATAAAAAAAGAGAGGCGATGTGAGTCAGCCTCTCTTTTGCATAAGGTAGAACATTTGGTACTCTGACAATTTTTGTGGTTAACTTCGAAAATGCAAGAAACAGAATTTTATCAAGTACTCCTTTCGCTGCCTGACCTGGTGGTAGACAGCGTCGAACTATCGACCAAGCGTATTACGCTCCACTGTCATGTGAGAACTCCTCAACAGAATTGTCCGCACTGCCTTCGCCCCAACACCCAGGTCAATCAATATACCCAGCGCGAAGTCCGCGACCTGGATATTTCGGGTCGGCAGGTATGGCTGGTAGTACGCGTTCGCCAGTTCGTCTGCCCGGACTGCGATCGTTATTTCACAGAGCAATTGAGTTTTGCCGACTCCGGAAAAAGCCACACTCACCGCCAGGCTAACGGGGTCGCCCGGCGATGGATATTTGACTGCTGCGCCAAGCAGCCTTTCACAGAAGTAGGGGCTCTGCTTGATGTGAACGCCAAGACCGTTGAGCGCATTTATTACCAGCACGTCAACGCCTGTCTCGATCTGCCTGCCCGCTATGCTGCCGTTCGGCGGCTGGGTATTGATGAAATTTCCCACCGTAAGGGCAAAGCCAGCTACTGCTGCGTGTTGACGGACCTAGACAAAAACATTGCGCTGGAGGTACTGCCTAGCCGTTCGAAAGCGACGCTGATCGCTCATTTTCAAAAACTTGGCCCAGAGTTTTGTGCCCAGATCGAGTCGGTCAGCTTTGACATGTGGTCGGCTTACCACACCGTCAGCCAGCGCTTCTTCCCCCAGGCCGTCCAAGTTGTCGACCGCTTCCACGTGGTCAAGGCCCTTAACAAGGTGCTCGACGCCCTACGGAGCAAATTGCGCCGCGAGCAGCCGTTGGTCGAGGCCTTCAAGAACATAAAATGGGACCTCTTCAAGGCCCGGCTCACAGCCGTCCAAGAGGCCCGCCTGCAGGAAGCCTTTGCCCATAGTCCGCTGCTGAGAGACCTGGTGGCCCTGCGCAATGATTTTCATCTTCGCTTCGAGTCGGCTACCAACCCCGACGAGTTGGAGCAAGCCTTGCGCAAGTGGACCACCAAGGCCAGGGCAATAAGACAGCGCGGCCTGATCGACTTCGTTCACATGCTCAACAACTGGTTGAGGCCGATCGCTAATTTCGCTTATGAAAGGCTGACCAATGCGGCCACAGAAGGCCTCAATAACGTGATTCGTTACGTTAAGCGAATCAGTTACGGGCTGCCTAAGTTTGAGCATCTCAGACTCAGAGTGCTAGCGCAGGCTATGTGACCACAAAAATTGTCAAAGAACCGAACATTTTAAACCACCTCACACCAAACTTCCTCCCCCCGCTCCAAGGCATTATTGATCTCCTTAATCAAAGGATTGACTACCTTGGCGCTGTCATTGACCTGGTACGCGCCCCCCTTCGTAATGGAGTAGGTACGGCCGGGCATCAGACAGCCCTTGGAGTTGTGGATCCAGTTGCCGAGGCGAATCATGATATACTCGTAGCCAGGTACGTCCAGGAGGTGGGGCTGCCAGCGCTTGAAGCCTGGCGAGTAATGCATTGTGACCCGGTAGCGGCCTTCACCATGGCCCATGTCCCACAGGCTCTACCCAAATGCTACCCAATAGCAATCAGACAGGAAGAAATTCACTACCAAGCTAGCATTTTTCGTATCCAGAATAAAAGTTCTTGCAACTCCGTGGCCTACGTTTCACATAGCTATCAGGCAAAGGACCTCGGCGATAGAGCTAGTCTTTCGTTGGGCATCGGTATTGAAGTAGTTCTGAAAGGTTTGAGTGATGCAGGCTGGCCAAGGAAAAAGTGTCAAGTAAAATGATCATAAAACTTGACAAATGGCCATTGTTTGATTAGTTTTGTGCTATGAGCGTGTCAGAGAAAATAAGCAGGCAAATACAAGCCATACCCGAAGATGTCAGTTTTGGGTATGAACAGTTGCGGCTTGCCCCCGGGGAGTTCCAGTCCGCGGCCAAAGCCTTGGAGCGCCTCCGCAGGAAAGGGACAATCAAACGTATTTCGAAAGGACGCTTCTACCGGCCCCGCATGACAATCTTCGGGGAGAAACGCCCGAACGAGGAGCAGCTTCTGAAGCCTTATCTATACGAGAACGGTAAGCGCATTGCCTACATTACCGGATTGTCACTCTACAACCAGCTCGGTCTTACCACGCAAATTCCCACTACCTGGCAAATCGCCAGCCGCGATAAGCGCATCTTTATCAATACAGAAGCAATCCAGGCCAGTGCCGTCAAAAGCTATGTGGATGTGAGCGAGGATAACTATCGGCTGCTGGGGCTTTTGGATGCCATGAAGGATTTGAAGCAGATCCCCGATGTGGATTTGCAATCGGCCATTCCCATCTTCAAAACCAGCATAGGGGCCTTACCCCGAGCCCAGCAAGAGGAACTGATTGGCTATGCCTTATCCTATCCGCCTCGGGTCAGGGCGCTATTGGGAGCCTTGCTGGAAGACCTCACTTATCCTGAGGATTTGACAAATCTGAAACAGAGCCTGAACCCCTTGAGTAAGTTTGATCTGGGAATCAGTGCAACTGAATTACAATCAGCCCCTAACTGGAGTATCGTATGAGGCTGCACGAGGATATGATTACCTTCAAGGATGCAATCTCAATCACGGCGGAGTATGTGAGGTTGCCAGAGATCTATGTGGAGAAGGACTACTGGGTGACGCTCGCCCTGTACAGAATCTTTACAAGCCCTTTATCCGAAGTTGCCGTTTTCAAAGGTGGGACCGCCCTGGCCAAGTGCTTTACCTTTATCAATCGTTTCTCCGAGGACATTGATATTGTGGTTTTAAATGACCCATCCCTCAGCGCCAATCAACTAAAAAATCGGCTGAAAGATATCAGTAGCACACTTGGTGAAGTGCTCCCTGAAATTGAGATGCCCGGCATTACCAACAAAAAAGGCATGATTCGTAAGACCGCGCACGTCTACGACCGGTTGTTTGACGGGGAGTTTGGCCAGGTAAGAGACAGGATCATTCTGGAATCGAGCTGGCTAGGTTCATCAGAGCCTCTGTTGAAGGGCATGGTCAGCACTTTTATGTATAAAATGATGCAGGAAAAAGGGCAGTGGGCATTGGCCGCCCAGTACGACCTATTACCTTTTGAAGTGAGCGTTTTGGCTCCGGCGCGTACATTTTGCGAGAAAATCATGAGCCTGGTTCGCTTCTCCTACACGGAAAATCCGATTAATAATTTAAGGAATAAGGTAAGGCACATCTATGATCTTCACCAGCTCCTGCAGCAAGAGGAAATTATTACTTTTTTTCAGTCTTCAGAATTTGACCGCATGATGCACAAGGTAGGCAAGGACGATGAGGTTAGTTTCAGGAACAATAAAGAATGGCTTTACCCTCATCCGGTCGAGGCGCTGATTTTTGCTGATTGGGAACGTATATGGCCGGAGGTGAGAACAGCTTATACCGGATCATTCAGAAGACTGACCTATGGAGAATTTCCTCCGCCCGAGCTGCTCTTTAACAGTTTAGCGCAAATTGCCGACCGCTTGAAAACAGTACAATGGAGTATATGAGCACTCATTTTGTCTTAGACTTCGGGTAGAGTTGAAAAGAACCGAATAGGATACGTATGCCCTACGAGCTCCATCTCCTAAGTACCCCCCGCACTTTGTACCAGCCCCCCTATACAAAGTCATCCTATATAAGTAGCTTTACAGGAATGTCTTTTTAGCCAAAAGTAAAGACACCTATTCCCCAACCGCCATGACCCTTTACGAACAGATCATACAGCAGGAGTTGCAGCAGTGGCAGCAAAAAATGCAGCGGCCGCCTACGGCCGTCAACCGGCTGGCGAAGTCTGTCCAAAGCCGGATCAACCGCATTATTCCCAATAAAGTACATCAGGCCGTCACCGCGACCATCAAACAAATGACCCGGGGGGTACTTTACGGAGCCGGGTTTACGACCCGTACGCCCGCCACGGACCTGCCCCTGCAATCGCGGGAGGTAGTGGTGAAGGAGCGCATTGCTTTCTACAAGAAAACCGGCGCTACCGAGGGTGCGCTCACCGGCGCGGGGGGCTTTTGGCTAGCGCTGGCTGATTTTCCGCTGCTGCTGGGAATAAAAATGAAGATGCTGTTTGAAATAGCGGCGCTCTACGGCCACTCCATCGACGACTACCGCGAGCGGCTCTTTATGCTGCACGTATTTCAGCTGGCTTTTTCGAGTCAGGAGCGGCGGCGGGAGGTATACCAGCTCATAGAAAACTGGGACGAACACAGTAAGCAACTCCCCGAAGACATCCATCAGTTTGACTGGCTCACCTTCCAGCTCGAATACCGCGACTACATCGATCTGGCCAAAATGGCCCAGCTGATACCGGGCGTTGGGGCGGCAGTGGGGCTGGTGGTCAACTACCGGCTTATCAACAGCCTGGGCGTGATGGCCATGAGTGCCTACCGGATGCGCTGGCTAGCCGCCAGGGCCAAAGCAGAAAAGCTGCCCCCGTCCCCCGGCAGAAAGCAGCTTTGAGGATGATTTTATGAAGGTAGAGTCGGGTTTCTAGGCTTCGGGCAACCTAAGTTCGACGGTTGTTCCCTGTCCCGGAGCGGTTTGGTAGCTGATTTTTGCTCCTATGAGAGCGGCCCGTGTTTGGGTATTATGCAAGCCTGCCCCTTTGTCGTAGGCCCCCCTGCCACTCATCTTATCCCAATCGAACCCTTTACCGTTGTCTTTTATCTGCACGCTAAATCCCTCGTGGTAATTGAGAGTCACGATAAGGAGGGTTGCCTGAGCGTGTTTAAGGGCGTTGTTGAGTACCTCCTGCACGATTCGAAATACAATCAATTGCTGCTGCGTGGTGAGAGGCCACTCAGGCCCTTCTACATTCAGCTGAGTGCGGCAGACACCCGACTGCTCGATGAGTGCCAACTCAAACCTAAGGGCTTCGGATAGTTTGGACTGTAACAGGTAATCAGAATTGAGTGTTTTGGATAAATTTCGCAAGTCACCGAGAGCTTTTCCAATGAGTTGCCGCAAGGTGTCCACTTTTTGTCTGGCTTTGGACTCATTCGAATCCAGGGGAAGGTTGGCCAGACTGATTTTTACGAGCGAGAGAATCTGCCCGATGTTGTCGTGGAGTTCCTGCGAGATATGCTGCATGGTTTGTTCCTGAATTTCGATTTGGGTTTGGAGCATTTCCCGCTCGAATTCAGATCGCATGAGTTCTTTTTCCCGCATATTTTGAAGCTGACGTCGCTTAAACAACAACGCAAAACTGACGATAAACAGGGCTAGAATGAGAAAGACACCCGTGGCCACCAGGGCAAGCAGTAGCTCATTCCTCATCAGCTTTATTGTTTCGGGTAGCTAATATAAACGTAACTCCGTACAGAACGCACAGCACCAGATTCCCGACGTAATTGACATAGTACATCGACTTTGCAATGGATGGCGAGTATTCGTAGAGCCGGTGATAAAAACCTGTAACCACCACATTGCCAGCATTGAAAAACAGCAGGGCGGTGGCTAACCAAAACAACGGATCGCGGGTGAGATACAATACCTCGTCGGAAATCAGTAGCTCGTAAAAGTAATTTAGCACCAATACGAGTGTGAAAACTCCTTTCACCAGGATGACATTGGTGGCGGCCGAGTTGTTGTCCAGATCAAAGAGTAATTGGTATAGCCCCAAGAGGGCCAGAATTCCCACCGATGCCCAGGCTATGGTTCGGTACGGCTTCCCTGCCTGTGTATAGCCGAAAATCGCCACAAACAAACCGTACTCAATCGGTTTCAGCACCACATATATACCTCGGGTAAGGAGAGTCAACCGTTCGCTGGCAAGAGGGGCACCGGTCAGGAAAAAGTCCGCCGAGGTGTTGATGGCTAAAAAAACAACGAAGTACCGCAAAGGTTTGCTCTCTATGCGTGCATAGCACACCAACCCTACCAGGACGCATATAGCATACGACCAATTGATGACGTCCATCATAGAGTCAGTAGATTATATTAGGAGGGATTCGTCTGGACAATTGGGGTTGCAAACCACATGGTTGTTCAATCTTTCTTTTGTACCAGTGCCGGATCTTGGTCGTTTTTCACTAGTCAGGTCAATCTTTTTATTGGCAATCAAGTATACCTGGTCCTCATGGCGGTCGTTATAGATGACATACGGGGAATTTACCGTTCGCGAGTCGTCAGTAAAAACGAGGTAGTTTACAAGATCGCCCCGGTCATCAAGTGCATGGTATACCCGTATTCCCGTGGCCCAGGCGGGGGTAATTGCTTCCAGGTCCTTTGCTTTGATCTTCCCTTCAAAATGGCCTTCTACGTGGTCTAAACCCGCCCATACGGCATACACAGTATGGAAGGCAGGGTCTTCATCGTGTGGGTGCTTTTTTTTGTACTTCTTTGCGTGGCCTTTGGCAATGTCTAAATTTACCTTCTCGAATTTGGTATTTGATGCTTCCATAGCTGTGTTTGTTTTGGTGGCTGTTGATTCATTGGATGGTGACGAACTGAAAATGGATTGGCTGTGATACATGTACCCCAGTCCAAAGCCCAGGACAAAAGCCAGGAGGACAGGGATAATTTGCTTTCTCATCTTAAGGTATTATTTGGTAAGTAAACAGAGCAGGGACTCAAAACCAAAAATACCTGGAAAAGCAAACAAAAGATACGGGAAAAACACCCTTTTTTAGGTATTCTGCACGAGTGCTCTTATACCTAAGGTACAGACCGGGCACTGTAAGCGCTCCCCCTTACCCATCATCAATACAGCCCGGCCACAAGGCAGCCGGGCTGTTATACACACTATACACACACTCCACGTAACGGTATGTTACTATACGCAAAAATAGTAGTGTTGAAAAAAAATCACAATGGGATCATCTATTTGGGGAATATAAAATTTTGTTGTGGATTGTATAAGTATTTTATAGGTTATGTGTAACTGGTTGTCTGGCAATAAGTTGTTGAAGTTATCTAAACAAAGGTGCGACCGGAGGCAAGATGTATGCATTGGCAGGCATGGTATTTTGGCATCTGGGTTCAACCTATACACATACTACCATCTATACGCACATATTTGCTGGCTTCGATCGCCCGGAAACGGGCATCGGCCTTTTTAACCACAGCAGCCTGACCCTGGGTCAGGCTGCTGTTTTTTATAGTAAGCTCCCGGAGGATCCAGCAAGAAAGTTTTCGGTGGGAGGGGACAGTCGCCTGAATGGGCCTGGTCTCCCTTTGTGATTCCGAACATATTGGGGAATAAAATCTTCAAATAGTGAAATGTGAGACTTTGTATGAAACTTTTGAGATGTTCTACAAAGTAGGCTTTTAAAACAAGATGGCCTATATATTGCAAAATGGCAAGCCTGCTGCGCGAAGAGTGCCCAGAACGGAATAAAACAATGTTGTGGCATGATTTTTATAAACAAATGTGGGAAGTTTTACCCCTTATTCCTCTACTGATTTCTCATGCTGGTTGAACAAGTAAAAGACTTTCTTATACGGTGTCAGAACCCTGATGCTTTTGACGAAGCCCTGCGCCCTCTTTCGGCGGCCCTGCTGGTAGACTGGAACGGCCGGTATATGCAACAAGCCGGATGCTACGTGATGCGTGCCTACGGCGACCCGGATTATCTGCAAACAGAGCTTCGCAAAAAACGGCAATGCGAAGTTGTCGGCGAATATGAGTGCATCTAGTCCGTTGGTTTGGGCAAATATCTTCCTTACAATAGCGGCCTTCGACACGTTGCTGTTAATTCGTTTTACGTAACCATCTACTCTTTGGTCAGCACGCTGTCCATGTTCAGGAGCACGTTGGCGGCCACCAGCAGGGCGGCCCGTTCGGGCGTTTTGGCGGGCCCGTAGCGGAGCAGACTGTCGGCCTGGGCCGGGTGGCGGCGGTAGGTAGTCAGGGCGTTTTGGTACACTTTCAGCAGGGTACTGAGGTGCTGGTCGGGAATGGGCCGGAGCGTGAGCCGCCGGTAACCTTCGGCCAGCTGCCGGGCAGGGGTGGTAGCCCGGCTGTGCATGGTGGCGGCCAGCTGCTGGGCGGCTTCCAGGTATACCGGGTCGTTGAGGGTCACAAGGGCTTGCAAAGGCGTATTGGTCACCA
>CATMVR010000198.1 GCA_950075905.1 uncultured Persicitalea sp.
TTCACCAGGCTCACTTTGTACACGTGCGGGTTGATTTTCTCTACCCGCAGGTCGGAGCCCATCAGGCGGAGCGAATCCAGACCGGCCTCGCGCCAGCGGGACGCGTAGCTATCTTTGCCCCCACCTTCGTCGTTGTCGGTTGGTACCCGATAAAAATCAGCGTATAGCCCGCTTTCCAGCATCTCCTTGTTCTTGTACTTGAAGGAGGTCATCCGGGCTGTTTTCTTATCGAAGCTTACCGAAAAGTTTTGCCCGATCAGCGTTACGCCCTTGCCCCGCACGAGCGTCAGGCGCAGCGGCGTGTTTTTGGTATAGCTGATGGCTGTGGGCGCGGGGGTACCTACTGCGAGAGGTACCTGCCGCCAGGCTACCTCGTGCCCGGCGGGTGCCCAGCTCGTTTTGTCTTTCAGTTGCAGGCTCAGATTGAGAAAATACTCGGCCCCGGCCGGCGGCGTGCCTGGTATCTGGTACGGAATGGCCACTGACTGCTCCTGCCCCGCCGCCGTCGTCAGGCTGGTCAGGGTACCTTCCTGGACGGATTTGCCATTTTTCATCAGGTTCCAGACCAGCTTGAAAGGACTGAGCGAAAGAAAATCGTAGGCATTGCGGAGCTTGATTGTCTGCTGTCCGGCCTGCAGGGTATCGGGCGTCAGGAACTTGACGTACTGATATACCTTTTTGACTTCGTTGATTTCTGGCTGCGGGGTACGATCGGGGTTGACGAGGCCATCGCCGGCGTTGGCGCCATCGATGTAGTTAATATGGTTCCAGTACGGACGGCCATCGGCCGTTTTGGCGCTCAGGCCCTGATCTACCCAGTCCCAGATAAAGCCCCCCTGCATGGTGGGGTACTTTTCGATCACGTCCCAGTACTCCTGCAGGTTGCCCACGCTGTTGCCCATGCCGTGCGCATACTCGCACACAATCAGGGGGCGGCCGCTATCCTTTTTCACCAGCTCGATCATATCCTCGGGCGAAGGGTACATCACCGATATGATGTCAAAACTACTCAGCGTGGTAGGGCCATAGTTGGCGCGCCCCTCGTAGTGGATGGGCCGGGTAGGGTCGGCCAGGCGAATAAAGTTGGCCATGGCCATGAAGTTGGCCCCGTTGCTGGCCTCGTTGCCCAGCGACCAAATGATCACCGACGGGTGGTTTTTGTCACGCTCCACCATAGCCTTACCCCGCGCCAGAAAAGCGGCCTTCCAGGCGGGTTCGTCGGCCAGGATCACTTTCTTGTACCAGAGCTCGTGGCTTTCGATATTGGCTTCGTCTACTACGTACAGGCCGTACTCATCGCAGAGGTCGTACCATTCTGCCTTATTGGGGTAATGCGACGTACGGACCGCGTTGATGTTGTGCTGCTTCATAAGCGTAATGTCCCGGATCATGGACTCGCGGCTGATGACCCGGCCCGTTTCGGGGTCGAACTCGTGGCGGTTTACCCCTTTGATCAGAATGGGCTTTCCGTTTACAAGCAGTTGCCCGCCCTGAATCTTAATTTCCCGAAAGCCCACCCGCTGGCTTATCGCTTCGAGGATGGTACCCTCGGAGTTCATGATCTGCATTGTCAGTGTATAGAGGTAGGGGCTCTCGGCGCTCCACTTTTGGGGGCTTGTGACGGGAAACTCCTGCTGGATGGGCATCTCGCTGGCTGGGTCCATCATGCCAATGGTACGCGGAGTAGACGAAATGACCTTCTGCCCGCTGGCGTCGTAGAGCGTCGTGATCAGCTGGTAGCCATACTGCGCCTGCCTGGTAAAGTTGCGGGCGTACACGTTGAGTTTGAGTGTAGCGTTACGGTAGTCGTCGTCCAGATCTGTTTGTACAGTATAGTCGGTGATATGAATCGACGGCGGCGACAGCAGGGACACATCCCGGAAAATACCCGACAGCCGCCAGTAATCCTGATCTTCCAGGTAGCTGCCATCCGACCAGTTGATAACCTGCACCGCCAAATGATTGACTCCTTCCTTACCTACGGCCGATATGTCAAACTCAAAGGGCGTCATGCCGTCTTCGTGGTAGCCGAGCTGCTGGCCGTTGAGCCACACGTAGCAGGCCGACTGCACTCCGCCAAAATGCAGGAAAAGCGGCTTTTCTTTCCAGGTAGCGGGCAGCGTAAACGTAGTCCGGTACAACCCCACGGCGTTGGTATCGGCGGTGATACGCGGCGGCGTGGCCTCGAAGGGATGCTTGATATTGGTAAAAATGGGTTTGTCGTAAGGACGGCCTTCGCGGGCGGCTACCACCTGCCAGTTGGAAGGTACAGGGATGTTATCCCAGGTGTCGGTGGCAGTAGCGGGCTGATAAAACGTATCCGGAACTTTGGAGGGGTGTGATACCCATTTAAATTTCCAGGTACCGTTTAGCGATTTTACAAAAGGAGAGACAGACGTGGGATTCATGGCTTCCTTTTCGCTTGCGTAAGGGGTAAAGGAAGCGTGGGGGCGCTCTGTATTTTTGCTGATCACTTCCGGATTTTCCCAATCTGGAAGGGTAGACTGCGCTTGTAGTGAAGTACTTACCAGGCAGAAGCTACCGCAAATACAAAGAAAACCTTTTACAAAAAAATGCATAATTTAATTCAATGCCAGAGGACGTAAGTTTGTTGGTAAAAAATGAATTGAATGTGGAAAGTACTCCATCTTTAAGAGAAAGGCAAAATTTCGGGCTTGTATACCCCAAAAACGCCCCCCCCGGCCAATTTATTTCCACAAAACATTTAATTTGTCGCCCCTAACCAAAACCCCGCTGCATGCTCCTGGCCGTCGATACCGGAAATACGGATACCGTCTTTGGACTTTTTGACAAAAGCACCCTGCTGCACCAATGGCGCGTCCGCTCGCTGGCGCAGGAGTCGGCCGCTCAGTACGAGGCACGGCTCCGGCTTTATTTCCTTGAAGCAAACCTGTCTTTGGACGATGTAAAAACCGTGGTACTAAGCAGCGTGGTACCCGACCTCACCCCCATACTGCGCTCCATGCTGGGTGGGTTATTTGGAAAAGAACCCCTGGTAGTAGGCCCAGACCTCTACCCGGGTCTGGAAATAGCCATCGACCACCCCCATGAGATCGGCGCCGACCTGATTGCCAACGCCGTGGCCGTACACGCCCGCTACCGGCGCAACTGCGTAGTGGTAGACTTCGGCACGGCCCTCACCTTCACGACGGTGTCGGAGCGGGGGCAGATTTTGGGCGTGGCTATCCTGCCCGGCCTCAAAACGGCCGTTAAGGCCCTGTTTGCCAATACCGCCCAGCTCCCCGAAGTACCCCTGGTACTCCCCACCTCGGCTATCGGCAAAAACACCGTGCACGCCATTCAGGCGGGTATCCTGCTGGGCTACGAGGGATTGGTAAAATCCATGATTCGGCGCATCTGCACCGAGCTGCACGAAGACTGCATCGCCGTGGCGACGGGCGGACTCTCCTCCATTTTAGATACCCTCCGCGGTGAGTTTGTAGAAATTGATCGCAACCTGACGCTTGACGGCCTGCGGCTGATTGGCGAGCGCGTCGGCGGGGTCTGATTGGCTTCACGTTTGTACCCTTCCTCTTTCTGATTCACTTCCGGGCCAATGCGGTCCAATGCTTCTATTTGGCCCCACTAAGGCCACTTCCTGTTCCATATTCCGAGGTTTCTATATGAAAACCTGTACATCCAAATACAGGTTTTCCGGCGTCGGAATGTAGGTTTTTGCCGATTGAGTCGCCTGGGATATTGCCCGAACTTTGTCTCAACAAAAACGCAAAAAACAACTATCATGGAAAACTTTGCAACAGAATACGGCAATGCGCTCATCGCGCTGGTTTCGGGAATCCTTCTTATTGTGTGGGGCTGGCATAAGTACGTAGATCATTCGCGCTGGCTGATGGAATCGAAAAAGACGATGGGTAAAGTCGTAGGCATCGAAATAGTGACCCTGGAAACCGAGAGCTCCGTGGAGGAATACGACCAGCCTACCTTCAAATACAACACCACCGGCGAAATCCTGGTTACCAAAGCCCGGCAGTACTTTCAGAAGGGTGAACTAAAACTAGGCGATAGCCACCCGGTGCGCTACAACCACCGCACCCCGGGCCGGATTCACTCCGAGCAAGCGGATGATCTTTCCCTGCTGGGAGCCTTCCTGTTCATTTTTACTGGTGGGGTACTCCTGCTCATCTCTCTGATTCTCTTCCTGGGGTAAGTATTTTTTACAGGACAAAACGCCTGATAAAAAGCAGCTTAGCTACCCATCTATATGAAAACCTATACAACCGATTTACAGGTTTTCATCCCTCCAAATGTAGGTCTTCCGGGATGGTGCCGCGCTTCGATACTCCCGAACTTTGTACCATACCCTTTCCGGTAACAGCAATCGAAAAAAAACTTTACACGAACTATTCTCAAAAAACCTTACTAACCATGACTACCATCAAAACCTTTGTGATCCGCCACCTTAGTGGGGCCAAAGCCAATCAGATCGAAGAGTTTGACTTCCAGAAGCACAACGAGCTCACTCTCGGCCGCGCCACTACCAACGATGTGCAGTTTGACCCCGAGCAGGATACCGTAGTAAGCCGCGAGCACGCCAAAATCGTGAAAGGTGAAAACCTGACGTTTACGCTGGTAGACAACGACAGCCGTAACGGGATTTTTGTAAACAAAGCCCGGGTAAAAGGAAAAACCTACCTGATCCCCGGCGATGAGGTACAGGTAGGTACCAACGGTCCTGTTTTTGTGTTTGATATAGATCCCCGCCCGCAGGAACTTATGGCCGCTACCCGGATAGTGAATATGCCTTCCAAAGCCACCGAGGAGATTATACCCGCCGGGATGGATGCCCCCGCCGAAACCCCCGAAAAGAGCGGTATCGGCAAGCAGACTTTCGAACGGGTCATTACTTTTGAACGCAAAAAATCGCAGCGTGCCCTGGTGGCCAGCCTGGTGGGTGCCCTGGTGGTGCTGACCGCCCTGGGCTATGCCTTCCGGGATAAGCTGGGCAGCAAGGAAATCACCTACGTAAAGGGCGACACCACTACCACCATTATTCAGCAGGTCAATCGCGAAGCCTTCGATCCGGAGGCTATTGCCAAAGCCAATCTCGACAAGGTGGTCTTTGTTGAGTTTGGCTATAAGCTCACCTATACCCCCACGGGCGACGACATCTACCACCAGTACTCTCGTCAGAAGGATCCAACCACGGGCCGGATGGTCGAAATACCCTTCTACATTGAGGTAGAACCCGGCAAAATTGAGCCGCTCCTGGGGCTGAAAAAAGACACGCCTGTGGGGCGCCCCATTGCGGTGTCAGGCGCGAGCGGTTCGGGGTTTGTGGTGGATGAAAACGGATTTATTCTCACCAACCGCCATGTCGCCGCCGGCTGGAACTCCCACTACTCGTTTCCTCAGGATGCTTTTCCCGGCTTGCTCTACCAGCTTGTAGACGGAGAATGGGAAATAACGCGCCGGATCGACAGCCCCATCCGCTGGGTGCCCGCCGAAACACGGTTCTTTGGCCAAAAGCCACTTTCGGGTAAAGCGATTGAAGGCGTGAACACCTACATGGATGTCACTTTTGCCAAAAACGATCAGCGTACGCCCGCCAAGGTAGTACGTATCTCCAACAAGCACGACGTAGCTATGATCAAGATCGACCTACCCACCAAGATGGAGTCAGTGACCCTGAAAGATGCCGATGCCACTATGGCTGCCGGACAGAAAGTGGTGGTGATGGGCTACCCCGGCATATCTCCCGACGTGATCGTAGCCAATACCTCCAACGACTTCTCCAACCGTAACATGCAGCTGATTACGGTGCCCGATCCTACCGTGACCGACGGCAGCATTGGCAAAATTATCCGGGGTACTACCAGTAGCTCGCTCGAAAGTGGAGTAGCGGGTTATTACAGTACCATGGGCGACTACTACCAGCTCACCATCAGTGCTACGGGCGGGGGCAATAGCGGCGGACCGGTGTTTGACAAGGAAGGTAACGCCATTGGCATCTTCACCGCCAGCCATACCGACCAGGAGGGTGCGCGCATCACATTTGCCGTGCCGATTCACTACGGCATGGAACTCATGGGGGCAAAAAGAGTAATCAACTAATCGTCATGAGAGGAGGGCGGTCACATAAAACCATCGGCAAGTATGCCCTGACGAAGTGGTTGGGATCGGGGGGGATGGGCGATGTCTACAAGGCAGAGCACATCGCCACCCGGCAGCCCGCCGCCGTCAAGATTCTGTCGCGCGCCGACCAGGCCGCCCGTTTTCAGAACGAGGCCTACATTCAGGCTTCCGTGCAGCATCCGCACATCGCCGCTTTGTACGACTATGTAGTTGAGGAAAAGCACCCCTGCATTGTGATGGAATACGTGGAAGGCCCAACGCTGGAAAAACTCATTGCCCGGCACCGCCGATTGCCCGAGGACTTTGCGCTCCGTTTGCTCAAACAGCTGGTATCGGCCGTAGTACACCTGCACGAGAGAGACATTATCCACCGGGATTTGAAATCGTGCAACGTGAAGGTCACCTCTGAGGGAAACGCCAAGCTACTGGACTTTGGCATTGCCAAAGCCGCCTACACCCCCCGCCTGACGCGCGAAGGCTACGTGATCGGTACCACGTATTCCATGGCTCCGGAGCAATTTCAGAACCAGGTGGGCAAGGAGTCGGACTGCTGGGCGCTGGGGGTGCTGCTTTACGAGATGCTGACGGGCTACCGGCCCTTTGACGGAAAGTCGGAAACCGAGATCAGGATCAGGATCGAACGCGGCGAGTACATGGCTCCCGATCTGTTGATCCCGGATTTGTCCCGGGCTTCCCGCAGAATCATCAGAAAGCTACTGATACATAACCCCAAAAACCGCCTGAGCGCCCCACAGTTGCTGGCACTTCTGCAAAATCCAAAGACAAGCCCGCTGGAAAGAATAACAAGCTGGCTTTCAGAGCTGGTTGGCTGAGAGTAAAATCAATTTTGAATTACTATTCACACATTCATTCTATCACTCATTAGCTTACTACCTATGTTTTGGAAAAAATGGATATCCAATGAACCCGAAGAGGAATCAACACCCGGCCTTTATGAGTTGAAAGCCGTGGCCCTTTCCGATGTCGGCTGCGTGCGCACCAACAACGAAGATGCCACACGGTTTATTCGTCCGGCTACGCGGGAAGTACAACTCAACAAAGGGTACCTCGCTATCGTAGCCGATGGCATGGGCGGCCACGCGGCCGGTGAGGTAGCTTCCCAGATGGCTACGGAGATTATTTCCAAAACCTACTACCAGCGGGAAGAAGGGCCGGAAGATAGCCTGTACTTTGCCCTCGCCAAAGCCAACCGCATGATCTGGCAGGCGGCCGGGCGCAACTCCCGGCAAAAAGGCATGGGTACCACCTGCACCACCATAGTAGTGCGCCAAAGACAGCTGTACGTTGCCCACGTGGGCGACAGCCGCGCCTACCTCTACAAGAACGGGCAAATGACGCGCCTCACCACCGACCATACCTACGTACAAAAACTGGTAGATGAGGGCATCATCAAGCCCAACGAAGCCGAGACCCACCCCGAGCGCAACGTACTGACCCGCGCCATGGGCACACACAACAAAGTGGACATTGATGTAGAGAAGCCCCCCTACACTTTCGAAGAAGGAGACCGGCTGCTGCTGTGCAGCGATGGCCTGTACGACTACCTTTCGGATGAAGAAATGGCCGAATGGCTCAATCTGGAAGTACTCAGCGAAGCCGCCCAGCAGATGATCGAACAAGCCAAGGTACGGGGAGGACACGATAATATCACGGTGATGCTCATTGAGCGCGTTGCCCCGGACGAATCTACCGAGGTACGTCCCACCGAAAACATTGACCTGCTATGATTGGACGAATCATTCAAAACTACCGCGTAGAAGAGCTCCTGGGAGAAGGAGGCATGGGGACCGTCTACCGGGCTACCGACACGCTGCTGCAGCGCCCGGTGGCATTAAAGATGCTCCCCCCCCATCTGCTGAGGGATACCACTTTCTTTGAGCGCTTTCGCAATGAGGCCGTCCTGTCGGCCCGCCTCAACCACCCCAACGTGGCCACACTTTACAACTTCATTAAAGACCAGGACGATAACTTCATGGTAATGGAGCTGGTGGATGGAGCTACGCTGGAACAGCTTCTGCGCAAGCGGGGACGCTTCTCGATTGAAAATGCCATTCGGATCATCAT
>CATMVR010000199.1 GCA_950075905.1 uncultured Persicitalea sp.
CCTCGGCTTTTGTTTTTGTACCAAACTCGGCCGTTGTGACTTGCTGCTGCCAATCTGTTTCTGGCTGCTGCCGGATACTCTCGCGCAGCTTTTCAAAAGCAAGCTGCTGATAGTCAAGTAATTCGAGTAAATTAATCCACTCGCCAGTATCAGTTTTGGCAATCACCGTCCGGGCCTGTACCTGCACACCGGGCAGACGGAATACATTTTTGGCAAACAGCAACTCCACTTCTCCGATATGGCGGATCAAAAACCCGACAGTATTGACAGTACCGGGTAGCTTTTTGGTCAGATCTTCGGGCCGCAGGCCCGCTAACAGGTTTGTAAAGCGTGTCCGGCCTTCAGCCCAGAGTTGCTCCATGCAGAGGGTTGTCGTGTTCATGGGCGAAAGAGGAAATGATTGTTTACATGAGTACCCGGACCTGACAGCAGCCGTGCTGTCAGGTCCGGGCTGGTTATTGAAAGATATGAAAATGTCTCACATAAGGGCCGGTGGCGTCCCCGCTACTCTGCCACTTCGGCCTTAGCAGCAACTACTACCGGGGGTACAACACGAATTCTGCACTTCCGATAGCTTCACTTTGGGTTTTTCGATCCGTCGGTGCATCACTACGGCCGAGCTGGGGCACAGGCTGCCAAACTGCTGTGTAGTGCCGATACTGACAGGCACACTTTCCCGCTCTACCCGGGTATACCCCTGCTTCTCAAAGTACTTGTCGGCCGTAGTTGTAATGAGGTATACGTCTTTGATCCCGTTGAGTTTTGCCTGTTTGAGCAGATCGTTGGTGAGGCGGCGGGCTATGCGGAAATTCCGGAAGTCTTTGTGCACCGCTACGGAGCGCAGCAGCGCATCGGTACCGTATACTTCCAGTCCGGCTACGCCAACCAGGGTACCGTTGGCGCGGGCCAGTAGGAAGTAGGGTAGTTCGGGGCTGAGGTCGTCGGTGGGTAGGTTCTCTGTTTGGAGCAGGTGGGCTACTTCCGGTAAGTCCTGCGCTCCGGCGGCGCTAATTTCCAACTCTACATCGGCAGGTACTGCGGGCTTCTCGGCGTAGACCGTGATGCTTTCAATTCCCGAGGTACCGGCGCGGAAGGCGGCGATCTCTTCGGCCGACAGGTAGTTTTGCAGGATATCGTCTGGCAGGTAAATCGGCTTCTGCTTTTGCAGGGTGATATTCTCAAACCCGGCTTTCTCAATCAGCCGCAGGTACTCTTCCTTCGCAATAGCGCCCGATACGCAGCCCGCATACATCTCGGCTGCTTCCTGCAAGTGCTCTGGTAACTCGCCCAGAAGCACGATGTCGGAGATGCTGAAATGGCCGCCCGGTTTTAGTACCCGGAAAATCTCGGCAAATACATTGCGCTTGTTGGGTACGAGGTTCAGCACGCAGTTGCTGACGATTACGTCGGCCACGTTGTCGCTGACGGGCATGGCTTCGATATCGCCCTGCCTGAACTCCACATTGTGGTAGCCCAGTTTTTCGGCGTTGGTGCGGGCCCGGCTAATCATGGCCTCCGTAAAGTCAATCCCGATCACCTTGCCTTCTGCCCCCGTTTCTGAGCGAGCCACAAAGCAGTCGTTGCCCGCTCCCGAGCCCAGGTCAATCACGACGTTGCCTCTTTGGATTTTGGCAAATTGCGTGGGCAGGCCGCAGCCCAGACCCAGATCTGCTTCGGCTACATAGCCGTCAAACTGATTGTAGTCGTCGGCCATAATCTTACATACCTCTTTGGAGGTCGGTCCCGCTCCGCAGCAGGAGGCGGCGTTGAGCGAGGGGTCTTGTTCGGCAATTTCGGCGTACTTCTGGCGTACGATTTCTTTCAGGGCGGCGTCGTTGTTTATGTTGTTCATGGCTAATAGATGTTTGGTTGTTTGCGTATTTATTTATTGTAATATTGCGATGATTGTAGATAAATTTTTTTAGCAACAAGAGGAGGCTACGTACTTTTCAAACACGCCGCCGAATACCTGTCGGGCCTCTTCCCACACAGCTTCATTGATGCAATAGCACACCCTAGGCGGATTGATATCGCCCTTAATGATGCCGATGCGTTTCAACTCCTTCAAATGCTGCGACACCGTGGCCTGCGACAATGGCAGTTCGTCTACCAGGTCACCGCAGACACAGGCTTTCTTCTCCGCCAGTAGCCGCAGAATTGCCACCCGGGCCGGATGCGCGAAGGCCTTGGCCAGCTCGGCGATGCGGTTTTCTTCGGCTGTAAATTCTTCGGTTTTGGTGGCTCCCATGGCTACACTCATTTCGTTTGATGGTCCAAAGGTAGGAAGTTTTTTGTTAATCGCAATATTACGATGAATTTTTTTTAAGATTTCCAGTAAACTACTGAATGGCTTAATCAAGGAGTCAAAAAGCCCGAAGCTGTATACTTGCTTTGATCTATAATTTTTGTATCTTACGAAAAGTCAAGCATTTATCTGCCAACCCCATTACTGAATAAAAGCGTTTGGTAAGGACTATTTTTGTCCCTATCAATCCTATTTTTCAGAGTTTCTCTTATGCTTTCGCAATACAAATTCGCTTGATCTGACGACGGGTCAAATCCATTCGGCAGATTTGGCCTGCTGCTCACGAAGCCAACATAAAGAAAACGCTTATGAACCTCAGGAAGCAAATGCTCAGGGCCGGGGTACTTCCTGTGGTTTTAATAGGTTGGTTTGTGCTTACCATTCCCGGTTTTGTACAATCTCAGGGAAACCAAATCAACAGGGAGCGATTTTCTTTGGTGGAGGGAGTGCCGAGCAGTACTATTCTGGATATTGCACAAGATCATCAGGGATATATCTGGCTGGGTACGGAAGATGGTTTGGTACGCTACGATGGGTACCAGTTTTTAACGTATAGCAACATTCCGGGAGACTCCACTTCCTTATCTCAGAACCGGATTGAAAAATTGTTCGTAGACTATACCGGCGATCTGTGGATCGGTTCCAAATCTGATCTTGACCGCTACAATTCCGCCTGCGAATGCTTTGTCCGGTATGCGGTCGGGGCGTCCACTGACGGGTTCAGGCAGGCAGGACAGATCAACGGCTTCGCCGAAGACAAAGACCATAACCTCTGGATTGGTTCTCAGCAAGGAGGCCTGTTTCGTTACTCCCGAAAAACCAACCAATTCGTCCGCTTCCTGAACGACTCAACCAAGTCGGAACATCTTCTTGATGATGAGGTGCGGGAGCTTTTGGTTGATAAAAACAACACCCTGTGGTTAGGTACCGGCGAGACCTTCGACGCTACTGTTTCCGGAGGTGGGCTGGTACGGCTGAATTTGAACACGGGCCAGGTCAAACGCTTTACGCATGATCAGGATAATGCCAACAGTCTGCTGGATAACCGCGTCAGCGCCCTGCTGGAAGATCGGGAGGGTAAGCTCTGGATAGGTACCTGTCAGAACGGACTACATTACTTTGATCCTCATAAAGAGGAGATTATCCGAGTCATGCCCGACCCGGCCAATCCGGATGCTTTTCACGCACCGCAGGGAAAAATGGGGTTATGGTCTTCCTGTCCCCATGTCAAATTTATTCATCAGAGTACAAACGGCGACTTTTGGGTAGGTACTTTCAATGGCGGGCTCAACCAGTATGATCCCGTTGCCAAAAAACTTTACCGTTATACCCACGTCGCCGATAATCCGGTTAGTTTAAATTCCAATCAGGTCTGGTCATTCTTACAGGATCGACAGGGCCGGCTGTGGATAGGCAGCGTTAGCGGAGCGCTTCAGAAGGCAGACCTCTCCCTGCACAAGTTTACCGTGTACCCCTACGATCCAAAGGCACCCGCCGGTTTGTCGTTTGGGTTTGTCATGGGAACTTATGAGGCACCCGGAAACCCTGGGATCATCTGGCTGGGAACACGGGGAGGGGGCCTCAACCGGTTGGATGTGGCAACGGGCCGGTTTACTCATTTTCGTCATAACCCCAGGGATAAGGGTAGTATCAGCAGTGATATTGTCTGGACCACTTTTGAAGACCGGAACGGAACGTTTTGGGTAGGCACGGAGGCGGGCCTGGATATACTGAACCGGCAGACGGGTACGTTCACCCCCTACCAGCTCAAAAACAACAATGGCTACACTCCCGTACCGTCTCCGGTAATCCGTATGCACGAAGACCGCGAAGGTGCCTTGTGGCTAGGTACCTGGAGTGGTGGAATTATCCGGTTGAGCAAGGATAAAAAGACTTTCAAAAGGTACAATTTTTCCAGGGGAGGCCAGCAGTCCTTTTATAACAGTGTTTTTGCCATTCATGAAGATTCCAACGGGACGCTTTGGGCAGGCGTATTTCAGGGCGGCCTGTTTCAGTACGATCCTCAGCGTGATCGTTTCATCCCCCACCTAAAAGGCTACGGAGCCACCAGCCTGCTGGAAGATAGCGCGGGGGTGTTCTGGGTAGGTACTTCCAATTACGGTATGCTCCACTACAATTCAGCAGAGGGTACCATCAGGCAATATACCCGGGCCGATGGATTGCCCAGCGATATTGTTTTGGGTGTTCAGGCCGATGCCAGCGGTATTCTCTGGCTTTCGACGGGAAAGGGCATCGCCAGATTTGATCCAGCCACGGGGAGCATTACGAACTACGGTATTGCTGATGGCTTGCCCTTTACCAGTTTCAATCATACCAGTACTTTTAAAAGCGCGGAGGGACACATCTTTTTTGGTGGAAACGGTGGCCTGGTTTCATTCGATCCAAAGCGGGTGAAAGGGAATCCTTATCCACCGGACGTACTCATCAGCAGTCTGCAAATAGCCGGAAAACCGTTCGATCTGCGGGGCTATCGAAGTAGTCCTACTGCCCGAATTTCCTTTACGCATCAGCAAAACGACCTGACCTTTGATTACGTAGGGCTGCATTTCACTAACCCATCCGGGAATACCTACAAGTACCGCCTGCATCCCTACGAAACAGACTGGATAGAGGCAGGTACTCAGCGTACCGCCCGCTACACCAATCTTGACCCGGGAGAATATACTTTTCAGGTACTCGCCCGGAGCAGCGACGGGGTCTGGAATGAGAAAGGGGCCTCCTTGCTTCTCTACATCGTGCCCCCCTGGTGGACCAGATGGTGGGCGTATGCACTGCTGGCGAGTGTCTTTTTAGGCCTGAGCTACTGGTTTTACCGGTTTCAACTCTCCCGAAAACTCGCCTTTGCCGAAAGCAAGCGTCTCAAAGAAATTGACCTCTTAAAAAACAGCCTCTACACCAACATTACCCACGAGTTCCGTACCCCTCTGACGGTCATACTCGGAATGGCCGATACCCTACACGCTGAGGCGGTAAAGCAGCAGTGGAATCAGGCCGAACAGCCGCTGGAAATGATTCACCGTAACGGAGAAAGCCTGTTGCAACTGGTAAATCAGATGCTTGATTTGTCGAGGCTGGAAAGCGGGCACCTGGAACTGGAACTCCTGCAAACAGACGTGATTCCCTATATTAAATACCTCTGTGAAAGCTTTCACTCGCTGGCTCAGGAAAAACATATAAACCTGACCGTGTATGCCGAAATTGATGGGTTACACATGGATTATGATGCTGCCAAGTTAGCTACGGTCATTTCCAACCTGTTGTCGAACGCCATCAAGTTTACGCCCGAAGGAGGCAAATTAACTGTACACCTCAACCAGGCGTTACGGGCAGGTCAGGAGCAACTAGTATTAAAGGTAAAAGACACGGGTAAAGGGATTGCTGATGCCGATATTCCCTATGTTTTTGACCGCTTTTATCAGGCGGATAGCTCTTCCGCCCGGCTGCACGAAGGTACGGGCATTGGCCTGGCTCTGACTAAAGAACTGGTCGAACTCATGCGGGGTACAATAACCATTAGGAGCCAGGAAGGCAAAGGCAGTGAATTTATAGTCGAAATTCCGGTTACCAGGCACGCCCCCAAAGGCCAGGTTGTATCGGTACCCCTGGATAGTACCTACGCTGCCATTCCGGTCGCAGAAGCATCGCCTTCACAACATGGTGAGGAGGCGGATATGCCCGTAGTCCTGATCATTGAGGATAACAGGGATGTGGTCAGTTACCTGATACTCACTTTGGAGGATAAGTACCATTGCCTTCATGCAAAAAACGGTCAGATGGGGCTGGAAATGGCATTTGAAGAAATTCCGGATATTATAATCTGTGATGTCATGATGCCAGGCATAGATGGGTATGAGGTGTGCGCCATGCTGAAAACGGATGAGCGCAGCAATCACATTCCCATTATTATGTTGACGGCCCGGGTAGGGGCAGAAGATCGGGTGACCGGGCTTTCCAGAGGAGCGGATGCGTACCTGGCAAAGCCTTTTGAAAAAGCGGAACTGATCGTTCGTCTGGAAAAACTGCTGGAAATGCGGCAGCTGCTTCAACAGAAATACAGTGGCGGCCTCTTCGGCAGTACCCTGCAAAGCAACACGACCGATCATGTGGTTGATAAATTTATGACCAAAGTGGAGGGGATAATTCTTGAACACCTGGAAGAAGAGGACTTCTCGGCCGATCAGCTGGGGCAGGCTGTACACCTGAGCCGGTCCCAGGTCCATCGTAAAATCAAAGCGCTCACCGGCCAGTCCACCTCCCTTTATATTCGTCTGATCCGCCTTCAAAAAGCCAAAGAATTGCTTGCTTCTGAGGATCTCACCATCTCAGAAGTTGCCTATCAGGTAGGCTTCAAATCGCCGGTCTATTTTTCTCAGATCTTCAAGAAGACCTTCGGCGAAAGCCCAACGGAGAGCCGCAAATAGTTGATTTTCATTCTTTTGCAACAATAACGAAAGCTTTTGCTACAATAGCGAAAGCATGGCGCCGCTCAAACGTCTAGCTTTGGGATAGGCTGTTTTGCTTCAAAATTTAGTGCTGCTTTTTTAGTGGATCTATCCGGATGATCCCTACCCAAACCACTTTATTTTCAAACAAACACGCCATAGTTGTTACCAAAACCAGGCTAGAAAGCAACTATATAAGCGCACATCCCTGGCAGTGGCTCCTCTATAACAGACAGCTACGCCAGGGGAGTCACATTAGCTGGTGTTTAAAATGTTTTTTACTTAAAAATCAACCAACAAAACTATGAAAATCAACAAGAAAGACATTCCGACAACGATGCAGGCACCGGACACTACCATGCGCGCACAGGCTGACTTTGGTGGTATGACCGTATGTTTCAACGAACTAGCCAAGGGTACTGACTTCACGCCCCTATTGCAGGGGCTGGACCACGACAGCTGCCACTGCCCCCACTGGGGCTATATAGAAGAGGGAGCCATACTGATAAAGTACGACGATGGCAGTGAGGAAGTACTGCGGGCCGGCGACGTTTTTTATCTTCCCTCGGGCCACACCGCTATTGTGCAGGAAGCCATCAAATTCATTGAGTTTAGCCCGACGAAAGAATACACTGAGGTTATCACGCATGTAGGTAAAAAGGTGGCGGAGATGAGTTGATGGTCAAAAAAATACGCTTTTTCTGCGGCTCGTCATTCGTCCTTTTGTAGTAGATTACCCATATAAAACACACCTTTATGAAACTTCTACATACTATTCTACTAATAGTGGTGGCCATTCAGGCTGATGGACAATAAGATTCGATTCGACTCACTGACCGAAATACCGGTTCGCCGGTGAGGGGAGTCGACTATTCTCCATCTGTCCCTTACATGGCGCAAGGGTCACACTTTGCATCTACCAAAGCCCTAAAACCCTACTGGCAGGTATCTACTGATGTCTCCACCCGCAACACTGCTATTCTGTTCATGGATGAAAATCAACAAGTTATCTATAAGGAAGTACTCCCTCAACAGTATGTAAAGTTGACGAGCCGGAACCGGCGCTTTTTGGATAGATTCCTTACGCGGCTAACCAGTAACCAACTAGTGAGCAACCGGTTGAAAACAAACCCTATTCCCGCCAATGACCAGGGCTTGCGCTTACCAATCGCTGAATTTTCAAAAGAGGGCACCCTAGACCAAAACCGTACTACGGGTACTACCAGTTTGATGACAAGTGTCCGTGTCATGAACTGCAAAATGGTAAGGGTTTGGTGGTCGGGTACTAATGCGGAGAAAATCACGGTCAAAGTAACAAGTCCTATGGGAAGAATCGTGGATCTTATGACCGCAAAAGTAAGTGAGTCTGCTTATGTGATTCCTATACAGGCCTTGTGGGAAGGGATTTATGATATAAGCCTTGCC
>CATMVR010000200.1 GCA_950075905.1 uncultured Persicitalea sp.
TGGCTACGTTGGCGATACCCGCAAACTGCGCGCCTTCCAGCTCCCCACCTGCCACGTTGGCAATGCCCGCAAACTGGGCTCCGTCTATGCTTTTGCCTACTACATTGACGTGCCCCGCAAACTGCACGCCCGTTACTTCCTGGCCCACTACATTGACAATGCCGCCGTACTGTATGCCTTTCACCGAGCCGCCCACCACGTTGGTAATACCGGCAAACTGCGCTCCCCGGACGTTACTTCTTTCCACGGCAAAGATGCCGCTGAACTCCGCGCCGTCGAGCCCCCGGGCCACTCCCCCCAGGGCATTGAACGAGAGGCGGTTGATGTACTTGCCCGACTCGATGCCGTTGGTGCTCAGCGGCGGTATAAAACTTACCTGCACCGCCCGCACAGGGTACTCTTTATCGGTTGTTTCGGTATTTTGAGCAAAGGTAAGGCCGCTGGATGCCAGCAGGATAGCGAGGGCAATGGATACTTTTTTCATGGCTAATAGAAATTTGAATTAAAGGGAGATTGGTAGTTATTGGTTTTAAGTATGACAATTCAGGAGTGCGTTCCCCTCAGCGTTCAGAGTGTTTTTTTCTGTAAAACTTCCAGGGCTTTTTCCAGGACGGTATCTTTTCCGGATTTGATATCCCGTACCAGAGGCGTTACATAGACATCAGGCTGCAGACCTTTACCTACCCATTCGGTGCCGTCGTAGAAGTAATCGCGCTTGGTGCAGATGCGGGCGGAGCCGCCGCCGGGCAACCGGAAGAACAGGGGCTGCCCCGTGCTGCCGCCGGTGGGCTCACCCACCACCAGTCCGCGTTTGGCCTGCATAAAGGCCGACAGAAAATCTTCGGCGGCCGAGAACGTATAAGGGCTCGTCAGCACCGCCACGGGGCCGTGGTAGTAGTCTGCCGTGTCGGGGTTGCTGATCTTGTAGTCAAAGGCATCGCCGTACCAGCTTTGGGTACCACCCCAGGCGCGCTTGGTAGCCTGATAGTTGCGGCTCTCCCATTTTACCAGCGGGAAATTTTTGTTGGTCAGGCGCTCCATGATGTACCAGCCGTTGGCGCTGTTGCCGCCGCCGTTTTGACGGATATCCAGGATCAGGGCTCTGGCGCTTTTCAACTGAGGATAGATGGAGTCAAACTGCGCCTTTATTTTTTCATCGTTGAAGCTGTTCAGCGCCACGTACGCTACCTGATTGGGCAGCATTTTGAATTCCAGTAGCTTCTGATTTTGGTAATGCTCAATCAACGACCAGTCATATACCAGCGTACGGGTTAGTTTTTTGCCGGCAGGAGTAAGGTAGGTTATCTCGGCGGAGGTATTTTTCTTTCCTATCAGCAATTGAAAACCGTACTGAGCAAAGATCCGGAAATGCTCCGTGGAAGAACTGACGTAGGGGCGAACAACACGTTGAGTGTATGCCTTGATTTCTTCCCCGTTAATGTGGGTAATCTCGGTTCCAACCCGAATCCCCAGATCCAGTAATTTTTTGTCGAGTACCTCGGTAACGATCACCTTGTCTTCCACCAGGGCGGTGAAAAACCCTGGCCGGGTATACATATTGCCAGCCAGTTGGGGAGGGTAGACGCCGGTATGCCCATCGTTGAGTCGGGCCATCATTTCCTGCAAAGTCAGGTAGTATTCCAGGGTACTTTTAGTCTGGGTCACCTTCGGCAGGTAGCTCAGGTACAGGCTGTCCCAGTCGAGCTGGGGTACTTTGTCAAAAAAAGCAAAGTTGTACTTGGCCTCCGACCAGACCAGGGCCAGTCCGGCGAGTTTTTCCTGGTCGGAAATATTTTCGGCGTAGGGTGTTTGCCACACGGGACTGTTCCAGCGCGCGCCCTGCTCGTAGAGCTCGCGGGGCGTATTTTGGGCGGTAGCCAGATGGGCCAGGATTAAAAAGAAAAAGGTTTTCAGAAGCGTTTTCATGGCTTGCGTTTTTGTTTGATGGTTCAAAAGTAGGGGAGAGGAAAACGCTGCCAAAAACAGACTGGACGAAGTGGCAATATGGGGAGAAGAAGGGGCGATTCTGGCGGATGAGAAATAGGGTGATATGTTGTCAGAATCTCGGTTCATCGTGTTGTGTTTATGCCGGGAGGAAATAAAAAAAGCCCCTTGCGGGGCTCGAAGTGGGTGTTTTAGTGTAGTCAAGGGCTATTTCTGGGACGCCAGCAACTTATCCAGCCGCACGATGCTTTGCACCATGGCGCGTACACTGTGGTAGTTGACCTTCCAGGAGTGACTCATGTGGGTCCAGATAGACTCGCCCTGCCGGGTCAGCAGGGGCTTCCACTCGCCAACCTCGTGGGCAATCATGTGGTCAAACACAAATCGGTGCGTGGCGTGGTAGGCCTGCATGTACTTCTCATTTTTAAATTCATGATACGCGTCCAGCATGCCAATGAGTACCTCGGCCTGCTGCCAGAATTCCTTCTCGCGGTCGTAGACCTCCCCGGCGTGGGAGCCCTCCACGTACACGCCGCCAAACTCCCAGTCGATGCCATGCTCCACGGCGTGGTTGTACGATTTGAGGAGTTGCTCGCGGTAGTCATCGTAGGGAATGCCCAGGGTATCGAGGGCGTGCATCAGCAGCCAGGCAAACTCCACGTTGTGGCCGTAGCTGGTATTGTCTTCGGCGGCGCTTTTCAGACCATCCTCGCTGAACCGGTCCCAGCCCCACACAATGTCAAACTTAATCTGCGGGGCTACCGTCCAGTCGGCCCAGAACTGCGGGATACCCGTGCCGTACTCGGGGTGCATGATACGGTTGATGAGCAGCTCAATCATTTCCAGCAGCTTGCGGCGGTGTATTTCCTTGCCACTGGCTTCGTAGAGGGTTGTAAACGCCTCCAATAGGTGCATGTGAGCGTCGAGCGTCTTGCGATCACCGCCCGCGGGGCCGGGGCCTTTGAGCGTCCAGTTGCGGTGAAACATCTCGAAGTACCCCCCATAGTAGGTATCCACGGCGAATATTTGCAGTAGGTCAAACACCTTTTCGGCGTATTCGAGCCCGCGCGGGTCGCCGGTAGCCAGGGTATATTCACTTAGCGAGTAGATGGCAAAGCTATGGCCGTAGACGATTTTTTCGTCAATTTTCCCATTCCCCTTTCGGTCCATGAGCCAGAAAAAACCGCCGTGCTCCTGATCCCACATTTTATTCAGCAGAAAATCGACTCCATGCCGGGCTATTTCGGCAAAACGGCCGTCGCCGTAGCCAGCCCGGTGGGCCGAGGAAAATGTAAATACGGTACGGGTCTGGGCTATGAGTGATTTTTCGTCTTCACCTGAGTCGTTGCCATGCTTGTCAAAATGGGTGATAAACCCTCCGTTTTCTTTGTCCACGCAGCGGGTTTCCCAGAAGGGGAGGAGTTCCTGCGTGAGATGCTGGTGTGCTTCCTGACGGTAATTTTTGATTTGTTCCTGATTCATAGAGTGAATAAATACAAAAGGATAAAGTAGGTAAAAATTTAAAGCAGCGTATCCCCAGGCGACTGAAAAGCAACCGCCTGCTGTTCGCGGACTATTTCCACAATTTCTTCCAGCGTAGCGCTACCGGTTTGGTTGAGCTTTTGCACCGAAACTGCCGAGGCCAGGTTGGCCAGCGCCAGTGATTCCACTACCGGGATATGGGCCCCCATACAGGCGGCAAAAGCGGCTACGGCGGTATCCCCCGCGCCTACGGTATCCAGCTCGCCCTTCAGGGGCAGGGCCGCACTCTGGCGATTGACTTCCCCGTGTACATACTGCATGCCCTGATCCCCCCGGGTGATGAGTACCGGGCCTTCGATGAGGTCGGAAAGCTGCCGGCCGTACATCTCACAATCGTCGGAGGTCCAGTGCCGGTAGGCTTCCCGCCCCAGCAGCCGGGCCAGTTCTTCGGTGTTTACTTTCAGGGTAGCTCCCCGGATAGCCATGCCGTACGTGCGCATGTCGGCCAGAACGTGCACTTGCGGGTATACTGGCAGGATCTGGTTGAGCAATTCTACCCGCTCTTTGGTGATAAGGGGAGAGGCAAACTGTTGGTTGATGATCAAGACATCGAGTTGGGCCAGTTGCAGCCTCAGGCTTTTCAGAATCTTCTCAAAGTCTTCGTCGGGAAGAATGTTGTGAGTGCCAAAGTCCAGGCGATTCTCTTCTGTGTTGTCTAACAGGGGTTTGGTGTAAGTGCAGGTATCCCAGCCTTTGTCCTGAACCCGAATACCGGCCGTATCCACCCCCTGACTTTGCAAAAGGTGCAGCATTTCCCGGCCGTTGACATCACGCCCAATGGCACCAAACACTTTCACCGAGGCCACCTCCAGCGCCAGTAAGTTCTGTACCACATTGCCGGCGCCGCCCAGTGAGGTACGGGGACGGCTGGCCCACCACACTTCTTTCTGGGTTTCCAGCGATGTTTCACCGGTTGTTTTTTGTATATCGTAGTAAAAGTCAACCGCAAAATCACCAATCACCCCCACCCGCAACTTTTTGATCTTGTCAAATAAAAACCTTATCTCGCTTTCCTGCATGGAAAATCAATTTTGAATGAGAGAATGATAGAATGAGTGAATATTGGAATTTTTTTATTCATTCTATCATTCACTCATTCTATCATTCAAAATTAATACGCTACCACGTGCGGTTTTTTAGGAAATCGTCTAGCTGCTGCTTGGTCATGGGTACTTCCTTGGGGTTGTCGGCTACCCATTTCAGAAAGTCTGCCTTAATAGTGTCGTTCCAGCGGGTGTCGATTTCGCCGGGGGTATATTTGCCTTCACGGAGGCGCATGTGGCCAAATTTATCTTTCAGCGCAATGAACTCGGAGTTTACGACTACTTTTTCGGCCAGATGAGCCGGTATAAAGACGATGCCCTCTTCTTTGGCCAGAATCAGGTCGCCCGGCAGTACGGTGGCGCGTCCGATGCGGGTAGGACAGTTGATACAGCCTACCACCATCCCCTGAATGTACGAGGGGTCGTAGCCACGCACCCAGGCGTTGAACCCATCGATGGCCTTAAGACCTTCCAGGTCGCGTACGGAGCCGTCAAAAATAACACCGTTTTTGGATTTGGCGTAAATTGAATTTCCCAGATTGTCCCCGATCAGGGTACCGTCCTGGATTTTGCCAAAACCGTCGGCGATATAAATATCGCCTTCCTGCAGCATATCGATGGGCCAGGAATTACTGGCGCCGCTTCGTTTCTCTTTTTTGCCCTGTTCTTTGATCGGATTCTCCATGTCGGGGCGGGAGGGCATATACGTAACCGTTAGGGCGCGGCCTGCCATTGGCTGCTCGGGACGCATAATCTTCCAGTCGCCTACAAACTGGTTGTGGTAACCTTCATTGCGGAGTACCCCCCAGGCTTCCTCCAATGAGATGTTGTGGGCGCGGCGTACGAGGTCGTCGGATATCTTCGGCCGGCCGTCGGTCATTCGCTCGCCTTTCCACTCCTGCGAGTAGGCAGCAATCTGCTCTTTGGTGGCCTGTACCGACTGACCCAAAGCGTTTTGCGACAGAACGTATATACTCAAAACAGAAACGAGTAGGAATAATTGCTTCATGATCTTTACCTGATTAAAGTTTAACTTTTAAAAAGCAAAGTCCAATCGTTTTTACTCAATCGTATTTTAAACAAAACCCTTAATCCAGTATGAAAAAGAGACTACAGGAACTACTGAGTAAATTGCCTCAGAGTAGCGCTGAGGTGGTAACCGGGACAACCACGCCTGCAACCCATGCCGAAAATGTACATGATACCCGTCGCGATTTTTTCAAAAAGGCTACCCTGGGCGGATTGTCGCTGGGAATGGCCTTCAATGGAAAGGTGGACAAGGAGATGGAATTCATCACCCAGCGCGTGAAGCGTGATTCCAAACCATCCGATTTGAAAATAACCGATCTTCGGGTAGCTACCGTAGTAGGAGCCCCCATGACGTGCCCCATCATCCGGATCGATACCAATCAGGGACTGGTAGGCTGGGGGGAAGTGCGCGACGGGGCCAGTCCTAACTACGCCCTGATGCTGAAAAGTCGCCTGCTGGGCGAAAACCCCTGCAATGTGGAGCGACTATTTAAGAAAATTAAGCAGTTTGGCGGGCAGAGCCGCGCCGCCGGCGGAGTGTGCGGGGTTGAGATGGCCCTGTGGGATTTGGCCGGGAAGGCGTATAATGTACCCGCTTACCAGCTGCTAGGTGGGAAGTTTCGTGACGAAGTCCGTATCTACGCCGATACGCCGGAGGTAAAAACTCCCTCCGAATTTGCCGTCAAGATGAAGCAGGAACGTATGGATAAGGGCTACACGTTCCTGAAAATGGACTTCGGCATTCAGCTGATAGCAGACATGCCCGGCGCCCTCATCGGTGCCAAAGACTGGAATATCAAACGACAGTGGAGCGATGGCTCCAACCGGGGCAAACTGGGTGATTACGGCATAACGAAGCACCCATTCACGGCTGTGCAGATTACGGATAAAGGACTGGAAGCGATGGCCGAGTACGTGGCCAAAGTGCGCGAGGCCATCGGGTACGAGATTCCCCTGGCCGCCGACCACTTCGGTCACTTCGACACCAATACGGCCATTCGTCTGGGACGCGCTATCGACAAGTACCAGCTGGCCTGGCTCGAAGACCTGGTGCCCTGGCAGTATACCGACAAGTGGAAGCAGATTTCGGACGCCATTGATACCCCCACGCTGACCGGCGAAGACATCTACCTCAAAGAGCCTTTCATAAAGCTGATCGACGCCCGGGCCGTGGATATGATCCACCCCGATCTGGCATCGTCGGGAGGCTTGCTCGAAACGAAAAAAATTGGCGACTACGCCGAAGAGAATGGGATACCCATGGCCATGCACTTTGCCGGTACGCCCATCTCGTTTATGGCCAATGTGCACTGTGCCGCCACGACCGAAAACTTCATAGCGCTCGAACACCACTCGGTGGATATACCCTGGTGGGAAAGCATGGTGAAATCTACCAAGCCGCTGGTGGTAAAAGGCTTCGCACCCGTACCCGATGCCCCCGGCCTGGGTATAGAAGTGGTGGAGGAAGTAGTAGCCGCCCACCTCAAACCCGGCACCAAGCTCTTCGCCCCCACACCAGAGTGGAACACCAAGGACTCCTGGGATAGGGAGTGGAGCTAGTAAGCCAATGAGTGAATGATAGAATGATAGAATGGATTTTTTTTTATTCTATCATTCACACATTCACTCATTCTATCATTAATTTACCACCCTAAACCCCACGTAGTTGCAGTTAAAGGCGGGGAGGTTGTATTCTCGGGCGGAGACGCGGCTGAAGTGCGGGGCACTGCGCCAGTTGCCGCCCTTGATTACTTTATCACTGCCGTTGAGGGGTCCGGTAGGGTTATCGGTGTCAGTTTGCCCGTAGTCGTACCAGTCGCTGCACCACTCGGCTACGTTGCCTGTCATGTCGTACAGGCCTAGTTCATTGGGCTTGAACTTGCCCACGGGGGCTGTATGCACATAGCCATCGGTATACTGGTTGTAAAACTGAATACCAACGGAGTCTTTTTTGGCAGTGAGGTCGGCTACGTTGCCGTCGGCGTTTAGGCTGTCAGTGCCCCAGCTGTACCGCGTATGCTTGCTGCCATTGCCGGCGGCATACTCCCATTCGGCTTCGGTGGGGAGGCGGTACACCCGTTTGGTTTCGCGGGAGAGCCACAGGCAGTAGGCCATGGCGTCGTTGTGGCTGACATGCACCACGGGCTGGCTTTTATCGGTCTGTAACTTGCCATCGGCCCCGTGCCGCCAGTTGATGTTGTCGCGTTCCTGGTGGGTTTGTCCCACAAATACAAAGCTGTATTTTTCCCTCTCAGCGTCGGTGATGTAGCTGGTAGCTTCCACAAAACGCTCAAACTCCGCCACAGTGGTTTCGTATACACCCATCCGGAAACTATTGACCTTTACCTGGCGCACGGGCTGCTCGTTCAGCTCTCCATCGGTGCTGCCCATGTCAAAGCTGCCGCCCTCGATGCGCGTCATAAGTACCGGTTCCAGATCTACGGTGGGGGCCGAAGCAGGGGGTCTTTCGGCCACGGCGGCTTCGGGGGCGGTCAGAAAATAAAATTTACCCAGTAGCTCGTCGTAGCGTCCGGGGCGCTGTTTGCCGTTACTCGCTTCCAGCACATCTTTGGAGGTCAGATCCAGAATCGAGCGAATATCCAGGTTGGGCTTGGTCAGATAAT
>CATMVR010000201.1 GCA_950075905.1 uncultured Persicitalea sp.
CCGAAAATATTGAACAGTTTGAAATAAGCATAGGCACGCAGGAACAGGGCCTCTCCCTCCATGCGGGAAATCTCCTCGACGCCTTCGGGAAAGCCGGAATAATCGATCGTACGGCTCTTCTCGATGGCTACATTGGCTCTGGCAATCATCTTGTAACAGGAAGTGAACACATAGCGCAGCTGCCCGTTGTCGGGGTTCAGGGTACCATCGAACAACTCGACGGAAGTCCGAACGCCAATGGACTCGGTGAGGTCGTCGCCCGGAAGCAGCCAGGTGGAAGCCACCCAGCCATTGTTGCCCGTGGCGGCAAAGTGGTAATCATCGTATATGGCAGCGTACACACTGGTCAGTTGCGCTCTGAACTCGACCACGTTGGAAAAATAACTAACCTCGGTGGGGCTAAGCGTAGGCTCGTCTACCAGGGTGGGGTCGCAGCTACTCAGCAGAAGACAAACCAACACACCCGCATTTTTTAGTAAATGTCTCATGAGAATATTGTATAGTAAAAATTAAAATCTAACATTCAAACCCACACTGAAAGTGCGTGGCAGGGGAAAGGAGCCGTTGACAGGATCAATGCCGGTCCAACGGAACAGGTAGATGTTGTTTTCCCCCCCCACATAAAAGCGGAGAGACCGAACTATGTTGTTGATTTTGGACAGGGCCGTCGCTGGTACGGTGTAGCCGAACTGCCAGTTGTTGAGTCGGAAAAAAGCGGCGCTTTCCACCCACCGGTCCGAGATCCGGTTGTTTCCGGCCGGATCACCAAATACGGCCCTTGGCATCCCGCTATCCCGATTTACCGGTGTCCAGCGATCCAGGGTCGTAGCCATGTAGTTGGGCCCCCCACCCGACATGGCTTCCATGGTGCGGCGCTCAAAGTTGATCTTCTGTACGTCGCCCTCCCCATAAAAGCTGGTCGAAACATCAAATCCCTTCCAGGTCAGGCTCAGGTTCAGGCCATAGGTAAAGCCCGGGATTGTATTGCCGATTTCGGTGCGGTCATTATCGTTGATTCGGCCATCGGGCGTTTTGCTGTAGAAGCGTTCCGACTCCGTTGGGTTTCCCTGTATGTCCTGAAAATACATATCCCCGGGCTCCACAAAAGAGACATTGCCCACATTGCTATCAGGGGTGTTGGCGTAGTGCGCGTCGATTTCGTCCTGGGATTGGAAGATTCCACCCACCTTGTACCCCCAGATCACGCCCACCGAACGCCCCTCCTCGATTCGGGCTATATCCGCCGGGTTTCTTTCCAGCAAGCCAGCAATGAACAGCGGCTGGCCCTGGTACAGTTTGGTGACTTTGTTACGCACAAAACTGATATTCCCAGATATATTGTATGAGAAATCCCGGATATTACTGTTGTAACCCACCAGGAGGTCCAATCCTTTGTTTTCCATTTCTCCGATGTTGAAAAGCGGGTTATTGGTGCCTACGGAAAGCGGAAGACTCACCGTTTGGAGAATGCCGCTGGTTACCCGGTTGTACCATTCAAGCGTTACATTCATCTTGTTTTTCAACAGGTAGGCATCCAGTCCCAGGTAGGTGGTGGTGGCCACTTCCCACGACAGGGCCGGATTGGGGAAGTCATTCACCATGGCGCCCAGGCTGATGTTGCCGATGGCATTTCCGGCGCCGGACCCCCAGCGGTAGGAAGTAAGCCCTCCGTTCACACGGGAAAGAAAGGCATAGCGGCCCACGGCGGCCTGGTCGTTTCCGGCCTGTCCCCAGCCACCTCTGAGTTTCAGATCGTCAACAAACGGGACGTTAAAAAAGGATTCTCTGCTGATGCGCCAGGCACCGGCCACGGAATAGAAATCCCCCCATCTGTAGGCTCTATCAAAACCATTGCTGGCGTCTCGCCGGTACGAGAAGTCCAGGTAGTACTTCGAGTCATAGTTATAGCTCGCCCGTCCTACCAGGCCGAACCAGAAGCGCATGGACCGACCGTAGATCGAACTGTTGTTGGCCAGGTCGTTGGAGTAGCCGGTGTTCCTCGGGTCTTCGGTAAGGTTGTTCAGGTTTTCTGAACTGAGATTGACCAGTTCACGGCTATGGCGCTGATCCTGGACAGCAGCGGTAAGGTCCAGGTTATGCCTCGTCGCAAACGTCCGTGTATAGGTGGCCGTGAAATCAGACTGGTAGTTGAAGGTGTTGTTGATCCGGTGCTCCATCCTTCCCAGACTGTTGGGCGCATTGGGGCTTTCGGTGCGCGGGTCGCGGCCATCGGTTCGGAATACGTTGGAAATACTAAACGCGGCCAGGCTGAAGCGATCCTGTTTAGAATAGTCCAGGTTCAAGCTTCCCCGGAACCTTAACCCGGCTAGCGGGCTAATTTCTACATAAAACTGCCCGAGACTACGGTTGATGTCAAAGCTACCGTGGTTCAAGTCGCTCAGGGCCAAGGCATTGCTTTTGGAGCCCTGTCCGTAGATTTTGATTCCCTGCCACGTATTGCCAAAGCGATAAGGATCCAGCACGGGCGCGTACCCGAAGCGGTTGGTGGCATCGTAAAGGGGCTGCCAGGGTGGGACGGTCGCAATCGAAAGTAAATCCCCGCCATAATCAGTCGATAGCTGGCTGGTGTATTTGTAATTTGCCCCCACTTTCAACCAATCTGTCACTCGTACGTTCAGATTGATGGCCCCGGTATAACGTCTGAGATTATTACGGTTTATCAATCCTTCCTGTTCCAGAAACCCGGCCGAGAGATAGTAGTCCACCCGGTCGTTGGCTCCGGACACTTTCACATCGTAAGTTTGGTTGAGTGCATTGCGGTTGACAAGCGCATCCTGCCAGTTATAGGTAGGGCTATTGCCCAAAAAGTACGGACTATTGGGATCAAACTGGGGATTGAAACTCGTGAGACGCACGGCATCATTGGGCTCCTGACGGCCATATAGGTTTTTTGCCAGCGAAACATCCGGATTAGTAGAGTTCTCATACATCTCACGGGTCAAATCGACGTATTGGGGCGTATTGAGCATGGAGTAGGTCGGCGAGTTTTTTACGCCCAACCGGGTGCTGAATTCAACCGTTGGTGCGCCTCGTTTCCCCTTCTTTGTCGTAATCAACACTACGCCATTGGCCGCCCGGCTCCCGTAAACCGCTGCCGCTGAGGCATCTTTAAGCACCGAGATTGATTCAATATCATTCGGATTGATAAGGTTGAACAGGTTGGGCGGAGTATTGAGCCCACCGCCGCTGATTTCATCCTCATTGCCAGCCCGGGGCGGTTCCAGAATTTGTCCGTCCACCACGTACAGGGGCTGTGAATCACCGTTCCAGGTGCCAATGCCCCTGACGAATATTTGCGGAGCATCATTTGGGTTGCCACTGGTGTTAATGACCCTCACCCCGGTCGTGTTCCCCTGCAGGGCAAACTGGGGTGAAGCTGTACCGATCTTTTCAATGGCCTCCGCCGTCACGGTGGAAACCGACCCCGTCAGATCCCTCTTTTTACGTTCACCGAACCCCACAACGATCACTTCATCCAGCGAGCGTTAATCGACGGACAGTTTGATTTCCAGGATGGTTTTGCTTCCAACGGCTATTTCCTGGCTTACGTAGCCAACAAATGAAAAAATCAGGATGGAGTTTCCATTGGGAACGTCGATTTGGAAATTTCCGTCCACCGTAGTTGTCGTGCCCTGTTGGGTTCCTTTTACAATAATGTTCACCCCGGGCAAGCCCTCCCCTTTTTCATCGGTCACCCTCCCGCTTATACGTATGGCCAGGGGAGGCTGTACCCGAAAGTCGGAAAACAGACGTCGCATGAGTTCCGGTGACATGGGCAAATTCGGCCGATTTTCCAACGGATTGGGGTGAACCGCTTCCGAATCTTCCGGTTTTGCGTGCGTGGAAGGTGATCCGGCGCTCTTGATCACTATCCGGTTATCCACCACCTGGTAGGAAAGCCCATAGGGTTCCAGGAGTTTGGGCAGCACTACCCGCAGCGACTGTCTCGTCACTTTCAGATTGGTGGTTTTTTTCGCTACCGGTTCAGCTCCCACGAAAACAAACTGCACCCGGGTTTGCCGGGCAATCTGGTGCAGGGCTTCGCTCAGGGTCGCGTCGGTGAACTGAACCGATACACGCGTGTCCAGGAGTTGTTGTCCATAGGAGTCTTCGGCGATTGACAGGGAGGTCACCGAGCAAACGATGGCAAAAAGAAATGCGCTGTACTTCATCGCTGATTGGACATAATAAAGCACCCTACCGAATTTGGTAAGCCTTTTTTTCATAATTTTGAGAGGTTAAAGGTTAAATTGTTTGTACACTGACAGGGCCCTTCGGTTCCAAGCTCAGGACCTGTCATTCAAAACATTCCGTCTTTGACTGTACCCGGCTGCACCGCCGGGTATTATTTTGGGCTTGTAGTTAGGTTATCTCCATATTCTTCAGGTTTAAGGTACAAGGGTTTGGGGCTGACAGGCAACCGCGCTTGTCAGGTAATAGTGTCCTTCACGCGTCTGATCAACTTTCCCGTTGACCGAACTTAGCAGGGTCTTCAGAATTTTATCAATGGGCTCATTCCTGGTGAAGTCGGCATGGATGATGGGGCAGTTCTCCAGGTGTGGAGCGTACGAAATCTGGACGTTGTAGCTGCGTTGCAAAATGGCCGTGACCTCGGAAAACGTAGTGTTCCTGAATTGAAAGAGGCCGTCTTTCCAGGAGGCTAGTCCGGTTGCAAAGACCTGTTCTTGCTTGTTCAGGCGACGTTCATTCTTATCAAATACGGCTTGTTGATCCGGAACAAGCTGTAGTTCGGTTTGGGTCTCAGCCGTGGCCACTTTGACCTTTCCCGTCACCACCGCCACTGACAGGGTTTTGTCCTCTTCATAGGCGCGGATGTTGAAGCTAGTGCCCAGCACGGTAGTTTGCAGCTCGCCGGAGTGGATGATAAACGGATGCTCCGGGTCGGTGGTTATCTCAAAAAATGCCTCGCCCTCCAGGGTCACTTCGCGGGTATCAGCGTTAAATTTATCCGGATATCGCAGGGTACTGGCGGCATTCAGCCAAACCACCGAGCCGTCCGTTAGTTCAATGCGTTTTCTCTCGCCGGGGCGGGTGTTTATTTCCGATACCTCGGCAAGGCCGGACCTGGTCCAGTACAGAAACAGTAGTACGCCAAGGCTCATCAGCAGGATCAGCCAGGTAGCGGCCAATTGGGGTCGGAGCAGCCAAACCCGGCGGGTACCCCTTTCTCCAAGTACCCCCGCAAAGTTCCTGTGCAGTTCGGCCACCGTATCCATGTTCACCTTATTGATGGGCACCTCTTTTTCAAATTCAGCTCTTATCAGCGCGCGGATATTGTTTTCATCCTCTGCCCGTGTAAAATAATCCAGTACTTGCCGTTCTTCCTGCGGGCTGCACTTTCCGGCCAGGTACTTCGCAAAAAGCGCACGCATAGTTTCTTTATTTGTCTCCACAACCTTCCGGGTTATAGGTTTCTGAACGATTGGATTAGATTTTATTCCCATTACGTTTCTCAAAGGAAATCCATCTGCTCCGGAAGGAATTTTTCTATTTTTTTGTCAAAGTAATGCCGCTTGAAAAATTTTGCGAGACAGTTGGCAAGAAAAAAAAAGAAGTAAAACCTGCGGAAGCTGTCACTTGTCAGGATCTACCTCAATGAATTTCCAAAGTGAAGAGTTATACTGGGAAAACCGAAAATTACTTTTATAAAGGAGATAATCGTTGACTTTGTGGAAGGGGGTGGAGTATTCCCCGGTTTCAACTGACTTACAGCCACAGCCATACAAACCACCCCAGCAGGATGTCGGAATGTTTTGAAAGGTAGTTTTTTAAATAACGGTTTGCTTTTACGATGTGGTCATTGACCGTTGCCGTGGAGATGCCCAGCAGGATGGCAATCTCCTCATAGCTTCTGCCCTCAATTTTGCAGAGCAGGTAGACCTGCTGTCGGATGGGCGGCAGCATCCCGATTCCGTTGTGTAAAAGCCGGTAATTTTCCTGGTATACCAATTCGTTTTCTGTATCGGTATGGGAGGTTGCTGACTCCAGCGCCAGATCGTCAGACATGCGCTTTTCGCGGGCCAGCTTGCGAAAATGGTCGTATACCTTGTTCTCGGCTATGCGGTATACAAAGGCACCAAAGGATTTTTCCGGATCCAGGCGCTTGCGCTGTTCCCAGATTTTCATGAAGACATCCTGGAATATTTCGCGGGCTATTTCTTCTGATTTTACCATTCGGAGCAGATGCGCATGCAGCCGATGTCCGTACCGATAATATAGGGTTGTAAATGAATCAGCATCACCCCCAATCAGTTTTTCCAGCAATCGTCTTTCTTCTTTATCAATTAAACGGTCTGCTCCCATTTTCGATTACCCATTAATCGTCAATGAGCAAACTTACGGAATTTCACTATTAATTTTTAAATTAATCCTAATTCTTTACTTGCAAAATTATAGGGAGGTGGATTCAAGTTAACAATGCAACACCCTGTTGATTTTTGACTGCGCTTTGAAAAACTGGTCTAACCCCCTGTTTCTTGGAGACGGATTCTACATATTGGTACAGATTGACATTCCTCGAATAGTTTACTTTCACAGCGTTTTCCCGAGAAAGAAGGAGGGCACAATCAATGGGGCATTCTTGGAGAAATCTCTAAAATTCCTACTCATTTCTCCAACTATGGTGCCAGGATATCAGGTGGAATATCTGTCCCGCCGTGCCATATCCCCTTTGTACATGATTCCCTGGCTAAGCGGCAACCCTAGCCATTGAGCCGGTGATGAGGCGTCCAGATTAAGTTGATCACCCTCTCTCTGTGATTTCCAGTGTCCCCTGCTTACCTGTAATGTATCCAGGGAAAAGTCAGAATACGCAAAAGCACTGGTCCGCTGGCCCTAAGATTTGAACGTTGAATGTGCTGATTGTTACAATCCTATCGCAGTTTGTATTCGGCGATCAAGGCTTCGGCGGGAATATGCAGCAGCCTGCTGAACTTCCGGATCATCGTCAGCGAGAGTGCCTGCTTGTAATTCAACACCTTGCTGACCGTACCCTTGTCGCCGTATTCCCTGGCAAGGTCGGCTGGCTTGTAGCCAAAATCCTCCATCCGGATTTTGATCAACTCCACGGGGTCCACCTCCGGCAGCTCACTTGTCTTTTCCTCAAACTCGGAAATCAGGTGAGCGAGCAGAAGCTTTTCCCTGTGCTCAGCCGTACCTTTCGCCGCGTACTTTACCTCCTCATAGCGGGCCAGGGCGTTGCCATAGTCTTGCTCAGTTTCGAGAAGGTACCAGCCTGTTTTTTTCTTTTTCATTTGTGAATCTAAACTTTAAGCCCAGTGATCATACGGTGGCCGCATCCACCTGGTCGTACTCCTCGTGGGTTCCGATGAATCTGACTTCCACGATTCCGTCGTCGTAATCGATCTCAACGATCAGACGGTACTTGTTGCCTACGATCTTGAATCTTGCGCGGCGTCCTGGAATCATCTTCGCGTTGGGAAAGTCGGCAAGAACGTCGGTTCCTTTTTTTCAGATAGCCCTATTGACGGTGGTTTTCCAAGCGGAGAGACTCTTTCCGGCATCAGCGTGCTTCTTTGCAAACTTGTCCAGCTTGCGGGCCTGCAGAACAATCATCCAGACAACTTTGGGTTTCGAATTTCAACCCCGGCATGGCCATTTTCATGTGAGGTTTAGGTGAGGGCCAGTACAAGACACCTTAAAAGTGCAGCTCAAACTTAACAAATAGTTGGCAAACTGCCAACTATTATAAATTATTTTTTACTATCTGTTTCCGGTACCGTTTCACGCTCGACATGCTAATCCCCGTTAGCTGCACGATTTCATTCACCGAAAGTCCTCTCTCGACTGCTTTCTTCACTTTCTGAAAGTTCTCCTTATTGACCCCGTTCGGCCGGCCGATGTGCTTGCCCTTCGCCCTGGCCAGCTGCTGGCCGGCCCGGGTCTTTTCCAGAATCATTTCCCTGTCGTACTCCGCCAGGGCAGCGAAGATGCCAATGACGAGCTTGCCCGAAGGGGTGGACGAGTCTATGCCCAGGTCCAGGGCCTTGAAGATGATACCCCGCTTATCAAGATCACCGATTAGGCTGATCAGGTGATCCCTACTTCGCCCAAGGCGGTTGAAACGGGACACCACCACGGTATCCCCCTCTCTTAAAAGCGAGAGCATCTCGTC
>CATMVR010000202.1 GCA_950075905.1 uncultured Persicitalea sp.
TTCTTTAAAAACGGTTCAATGCCCACCAGATTAAAATCCGGCGCTACCAGATCGTTCAAGCCTATGGCTTTTTGTGAAGAATTGAACGTTAGTTGATTAAAAACCAATCAACAAGTAACGAATAACCAATCCACCAATAACCGATAACCGATAAACCAACCCCTCACCATCCAATGCCATAATCTTCGCCGTGGTTGCTCGATCCGCCCCACATACTGTTGTGCTCCCAGTCGAAGTAGATGGCGTTAATGGGGCCGCTGGTGCGGTCGTCGAACGTGAGGGTATAGCCCATTTTTTGCAGCGCGTCGCGCGTGGCCTGAGGGGTACTATCGTGGAGCAGAATATGCCCCGGCTTGGGTTGGCGATCTTCGGTTTTGGTGCCACCCAGTGATAGCCACAGCTGATTGGAGTTAAAATTGGCCGCCTCGGCTGCCTGTTGGGCCGTCATGCCAAACTCGTTGATGTTCAAAAAGTATTGGAGCAGATTCTGATCCTGGGTATCGCCGCCCTGTACCGCAAAAGCCAGGTACGGCTTGCCGCCTTTCAACGCCATGGAAGGCGTGAGCGTCACTCGCGGGCGTTTGCCCGGCTCTACTACGTTGAAAGGATTGAGTTCCGCGTCGAGCACGAAGCTTTGCATCCGCTGGCTCATGCCTACGCCGGTATTGCCCGCTATGCAGGCAGGTAGCCAGCCCCCGCTGGGAGTGATAGACACCACCCAGCCTTCTTCATCGGCCGCCTCCACCGAGGTAGTACCCAGCCACAGGTTATTCATGTAGTCGTTCAATGACGAGCTGTTGCGGGTATCGTGGGTAGGAGCAAAATTGCGTTTGGTGGTATCCAGCTCATAGCCGCGTTTTTTCAGGAGTTCGAGATATGGGTTCTTTTTCCCTTCAAACGGATAAGGATCACCGGGACCAATCATCGCGTCATTTTTATCATATTGAATCATCGAAGCCCGCTGCTTTGCGTAGTCCTCGCTTAGCAGCCCCTTCATGGGTTCGGCGGGTGTCGCGTACGAATCGCCGTAGTAAAAATCGCGGTCGGCAAAGGCCAGGTTCATGGCCTGGTACAGCGTGTGGATGTACTTGGGGCTATTGTAGCCCATTTTTTTCAGGTCAAAATTTTCCAGAATGTTCAGCGCCTGCAGCAGCACCGGGCCCTGCGTCCACTGCTGCATTTTGTACACCTCTACTCCCTTGTAATTGACCGACAATGGCTCTTCTTCCAGGGGCTTCCACTTGGCCAGGTCGTTCATCGTAAATAGACCGCCCTGCTCCTGACTGCCCCGCACAATCTCCCTGGCTATATCACCTTTATAAAATCGATCGTAGGCCGCCATAATGGCCTCCTTGCGGCTTTTGCCTTTTTTAAGGGCGGCTTTCTCGGCTTCCACCAGCTTGGTCAGGGTTTGCAGCAGATCTTTCTGGACAAAAATCTCGCCCGCTGCGGGGGCCTCACGCTTTTCGCCCAGGTGGGGCAAAAACACCTTCTTGCTATACGGCCATTCTTTAATCATCTCTTTGCCGCGCTCCATGCTGTTGGCGGTTTGGGCATCCAGGGGGTAGCCGGCGGCCAGTTCCATGGCGGGGGCCAATACCTTTTCCAAACTCAGGGTACCATAGTTGGCCAGCATGAGCATCAGGCCACCGGGGGTACCGGGCGTGGTAGCGGCCAGTGGACCGTACTGCGGCGGGAAATTATAGCCCTTACTTTTGAAAAACTCCGGCGTAGCGCCCGTTGGAGCCACACCCATGGCATTGATGGCGATTACTTTTTTAGTTTTGGGATTAAAAATCAATGCCTGGGTTTCGCCCCCCCAGCTCAGCACGTCCCACATGGTACAGGTAGCAGCCAGCATGGCGCAGGCGGCATCCACGGCGTTGCCGCCTTTCTGGAACGTCATGGCCCCGGCAGTAGCGGCCAGGGGTTTGCCCGTAATAGCCATCCAATGCTTGCCGTGCAGCGGTGGTTTCTGGGTTTGCTGAGCCGAGGCAGATAGCAGCGCACCCGTCAGGGCAAGGAGAGTAAAGAGGTATCTCATAAGTCAGTAGCAGGTTAAGAAATCAATTGTAAATTCTTAATAAACAAAATATAATTATCTCAAAATCAGGAATCATTTATTTTAAAGTTGAAATAATACTTTGAGTTTTTTATCAAGTTCAAAAAGGTCATTCGCGGAAATAGTACCTAAAAGACCCTTCAATAACACCCTATCCAACGTGGCAATTTTATTAATGCGCAATAAGGATTGCTTCTTTAAACCGTTCGCAATAGTCGGTAAAAGTACAAGGTCGGTTGGCTCTTGCCACTGCATCTGTGTAGTTATAAAACAGACTGTGACATCAAGTTGAGACTCCGCCAAAATAACCGAAGGGCGCAACTTACTTCCACTCAAATCTGTGAAGGGAAACTTTATGAGTACGACATCACCCTTAGCCATTGTAGACTTCTTTCAAATCCTCCACCGTATAGAGATCTTCCTCCTCATGCAGAAAGTCAAATGCCTTACTATCCGAAGCCATTTTCTGTATCCCTTTGGTGAGTTGTTGATTTTCGTATTTTCTGGCTATAAAATCGGCAAAGTCAGAAATCTCTTCCGCCTTTTCGGGAGGAAGCTGATTTATGGCTTTCAATGTTCTTTCTATAATTGCCTGCTTTGTCATAATCTGGTCAGTTTGGGCTTTAAATATACTGATTAGTAAGCTTTAAACCTTCTATTCCTGCTCTTTGTTGCGCTCTGCCAGTTAAAGATCTAACTCCAGTACGCAAACTTCTTCTTCGTAAAAATAGACTTCGGAATCATAGCATGTACACCCAGCGTGCGATCCACGACCTGACTTACCTCAAAATCAACCCCTGTGCTGGCGATGGATAGTGCCTGATTGAAGGTAAAGCCCAGCTCTTCACTGATGAACTTCACGGCTTCCATCAGCGCATTTTTCATAGCCAGCCGTAGGTCGGGATCGAGCCCAATGGCGATGAAATGCGTAGGTGTTTCGGCCCGTACCTGTTTGAGGGTTTTGCCTTTGTGCACAATGAATTTCCCCACCAGTGCCAGCGAGGCTTCAATGGCCGTGCCGCTCACCTCCCCGTTGCCCTGGGCGGTGTGGCAGTCTCCTACGGTAAAAAGCCCTCCGGGTACCGATACGGGCAGGTAAATGGTAGTCCCTTTGGTGAGATGCTTGATATCCAGGTTTCCGCCAAAAAAATCGGGGGGAATGGAGCTGACCCGCCCTTTTTCGGGAGGAGGTGACAGTGCCATCACGCCCATGAAAGGACGAAGTGGTATATCTACACCGTCTACCGTGGAGGCCGTACTCTTCCTTTTATCGTAGCGGTACACAAATGTTTCGCTGGTTTTGACCTCATCGGGTAGCCCGCCTCCACCTACCCGTACAGCGTTGATTCCGTAAGTACTCCGGATCGGCAAATCCATGATCCTGACTTCCAGGCTATCGCCGGGCTCGGCACCTTCGATGTAAATCGGCCCCGTGAGCATATGCCCCCGGATTCCCGAAGGTTCCAGCGGTACTTTTTGCAGCGCATCAATAATCTCCCGGGCATGGGCATCTATGGGCAGGTTTTGGCTTTTAAAAAAAACCTCCGGGTCTTTCTGAGGTATACCAACGGTACTGATCGTATCAATGGCAGCCACATCTCCATCTTTGATGCGCGCCACCGGGGGTACATCTGCACCGAAGTAGCCCCACACCAGGTTTTCTGGTACGGCACGAATCACGTGGTCGGGTTTGACAGGGGCCGGGCCACCTACCGAAGGGATGGACAGCAAATCTTTCAGAGAAAGAGCAGCCATGCTACCAGCGGCCGATTTTTTCAGAAAGCCCCGGCGGGAACTTCCCGGGTCTTCATTTGTATATAAATTACTCATTACAATTTGTTTAGGTTGTTGAATGATAGGAAGCCTGATTTTAAACCTGGCGTTTGGTTGTACAATATAGTCCCAGAAAATTTACTGCGCTCAGGCCAGATAGCAGATATAGATTAAGTACCAGCAAATACCAGAATTTTGAAATAAATTTGAACCATGTACAAAAATACTCCATCTATTCTGCGGAGATTTCAACCAGTACCTAAATAGTCTGATTTGTTGATAGTCGTAATTTATTGGCTTTTTTGAGTACTTTTAAAGCTGAACCTGTTTTGTTCTGTAGTCTGTTTTATTCAATGATTCCTCCTTTTTGCATGAAACGTAGTTTCTTACTCGTCCTGAACTCCCTACCCCTCTTTCTCCTGTTGGGTCTGGCAGCGTGCGGTCCTAATAAAGAAAATTCTGATAAACCCCTCCCCCGCATCGCCATTGCCGGGCTCGGCATTGAATCCAGCACGTTCTCACCGGCGCTGACCCACGAGGAGGCCTTCCACGCCAAAACCGGCGATTCGATTTTTACTTCTTACCCTTTTCTGGATTCCTCCGATGCGCCTCTCCGCCAACGCGCCAATTGGGTACCTACCCTGATCGGCAAGTCCCTGCCCGGTGGCACCGTTACGCGTGAAGCCTACGAATCGCTGGTAAAACAGACACTGGACGCTCTTAAAAAAAATGCCCCCTACGACGGACTATTTTTTGACATTCACGGCGCCATGAGCGTGGTAGGGCTGGAAGACCCGGAGGGCGATTTTATCGTAAGGATACGCGAAGCCCTGGGTAATGACGTACTGATTTCAACTTCGATGGACCTGCATGGAAATGTATCGTGGCGGCTGGCCGAAAACACCGACCTCATTACCTGCTACCGCATGGCCCCCCACGAGGATGCCATGGAAAGCAAAGAACGCGCCGTAAGCAACCTGCTCGACCGGCTGGAAAGTGGCAAGGGAAAGCCCGGCTACAAGGCCTGGATTCCGGTGCCGGTTCTGCTACCTGGCGAAAAAACGAGTACCCGCATTGAGCCAGCCAAAAGTATCTATGCGGCCGTTGAACCAGCTACCCGGCAGCCGGGTATCATTGATGCCGCCATTTGGGTAGGCTATGCCTGGGCCGACGAGCCCCGCAACCACGCCGTAGTGATGGTGACAGGCGATGATAAGGATGCCGTGACCCGTACCGCCGAGCAACTGGCCCAGAGCTTCTGGAAAGCCCGCGCCGATTTTGAGTTTGTAGCGCCCACGGGTACCCTGAAAGAAAGCCTCGACAAGGCCCTAGTCAGCAAAAAGCATCCTTTCTTTATCAGCGATTCGGGCGATAACCCAACCGCCGGTGGAGCGGGAGACGTGACCTGGACGCTGAGAGAAATTCTGGCTCGTCCGGAGTTTAAAACTGAAAAAGGCCCCTCCCTCATCTATGCCTCTATACCTGGCCCGGAATTGGTTGAAGAAGCCCTTGCCGTTGGAGTAGGTGGAAAAGTAGATGCCAACGTGGGAGCCAAAGTAGATGCCCGCTACGCGCCGCCGGTGCGCCTGGTGGGTACTGTTGAGGCCATCGAACGCGGGGATAAAAACGCCGAGGTGGAAGTAGTGGTGAAGGTGGGCAGCGTGCATGTGATCGTGACCAAAAAGCGCAAGCCATACCACTTAGAAAGTGACTTTACCAGCCTGGGCCTGAATCCCCGGAAAACGGATATTGTAGTGGTAAAGATCGGCTACCTGGTACCCGAACTCTATGACATGCGCGCCGACTGGCTCCTGGCCCTGACGCCCGGCGGGGTGGATCAGGACCTGGAAAGGCTGGGATACAAGCACATCAAGCGCCCGATGTTTCCGCTCGATAAAGACATGAAGGACCCGGACCTATCGGCGCAGCTGGTACCCGCGTCGGACAAGAGATAAAAATATTTGTTAAAATTGAATTCACCCCCGATCGAGCCAGCGGCGGCCTGGGGTATCCTCAATCCGTTTAAAAAGCCTGCGCTTCTTAGAGATGAAGCGCAGGCTTTTTTTAAATTCGTTGAGTAGGCTTTCCGAAATCATGTAAACTATGATATCTAACGTATATCCGCCTTTACAAATCCTGGTAGTCTGTTTTTCATCCCCAGACAGAGGCACACGTTATAATGTTTCAGGACATGCTTTACGGGGAAAATTTGCCTGTAAGGGATTCACACCCCTGCGTTTTACTTCTCCCATATCTGGTTGGGAAGGAAAAAATCAACAAAAAATAAATAGCATCCCTACGCCATAAATAGGCAAATAGCGCCTTCCTACACTTGATTATCGCGATAGAAGTCCCTCCTCGCCCTTACTGCCAATTCGTGTTTGGCTTTGCTTTCCATAGACCAATCACTCAAATCTATTGCATTATTTCTATAATTTTCTTTACTTTTATAAGTATATTTATTTTGAATTTACGGATACATACCAATTTACTGGTACCTGCCGCGCAAATCCAGGATGAAACCCGGACTTTTCACCGTTGCACTCGACTTGCCTACACACAAAGCCGGGCTGATTTTCATAACCGATAGAATACTACTCCTACTCACCGTTCCTAACCCCTCAGGAATATGAAAACTTTCTTAAAATTTGTAGCCGGCCTGGGGCTGGCTATAGCCTTGTTGGCTGCATTTATCCAATTTGCCCCGTTGGCTGAAAATGACATCCCTTATCCGGAAGTCACGATATCTAACGATTCCGCGGTACTGGCCCGCGGCGAGTACCTGGTCTTTGGCCCTGCGCACTGTGTAGAGTGCCACCGCCGGCCAGAAGATAGCGTGGCCCTAAGCCAAGGAGCAAAAGTAGCGCTGGCGGGTGGCGCTTTGTTTGATCTGCCTTTTGCGAAAGTTTACGTCCCGAACCTTACCCCGGATCCAGAAACCGGCATAGGTAACATTGAGAACGGAGCTATTGCGCGGGCCATGCGCTTTGCTACCAACCACAACGGGAACACCATGATGCCTTTCATGCCTTTTACTCACATGTGTGAGTACGATGTATCGGCTATTATCTCCTACCTGCGGGCCCAGCAACCGGTCAAAAACGAGATACCCAAGACGGAATATACATTCTTGGGAAAGGCGCTGAATCGTTTTCTGTTAAAACCTTACAAGCAGACCGAACCCATCCTTGCCGGCGTGGAGGAGGGAGCCACCGTTGAGTACGGCGCCTACCTTGCCAACAATGTGGCCAATTGTAAGGGGTGCCATACTGTATTTGACTTAGAAAAAATGGAATATACTGGAGTACCCCTCGCCGGGGGCGGAGAGTTTGTTGAACGCAAGCATGCATTCAAAACTCCGAATCTGACCCCTGACCCTAAAACCGGCCATATCTACAAGTGGTCGGAAGATGTTTTCGTGAGCAGGTTCAGGGCGGGCAGGGTATACGAAGACTCCCCCATGCCGTGGGAGGCCTTCAAAACCATGTCGGATCAGGACATCCGGGCTATCTATAAATACCTACGGTCGGTGCCGGCGTATGAAAACAAAGTAGAACCTGTTGTCGCTAATCTGTAAGTTGTACAGGGTGCCACAAACCAGCCAACGCGGAGGGAACCCCTCCGCGTTGGCTGGTACATGATATCTACTCGAAGTTAGTTATTCACCCTGCCGGCCCATCCAGGCGTTGCGTAGCTGCATTTCCTGCGCCGTTGGGCTGGCTTCTGGTTCCAGGGTGGGGTACGTCACCGAGGTTTCCCGCAGATCGGCCGTAAGCTTTACCTCCTTCATCTCGTCTGCCGATACCTTACGCTTCACGGTAAAAGACACCGTATCGCCCAGTTTGAAATCCTCATCGTAGCTCTGCAGTACCTCCGCGTAGGTTTCGGCGTTGAAAGGGCGGTCGTTGATCTCTACGATCTGATCCATGGGTTGCAGGTCCAGGCGTTTGGCCAGATCGGTAGCCTGGCTGGTATTGGCTATGACGATGGTTTTGGTGCCGGGTAGCAGCGCAAAGTTGATCCCAAAGGACTTCTCTACCTCTTTTTTCTCACCGGCGGGATCAAACTCGATCCCAATAGCCCCAAACAACTCTTCCAGCGGCAGGGGTTTTCCGCCCTCTACGTGTTTCCGGAAAAAGTCGCGGATTTCGGGATAGGTCAGTTCGGTGATTTTATCAAACAATTCCTCGTCCTTGAACGACTTGTCCTTACCGTACGTCTTGGACAAATCGCGCATCAGGTCTTTGGTACCGTACTTGCCGCCCGAAAGCTGACGCAGTTTCAGGTCGAGAGCAAGGCCGATGAGCGCGCCCTTTTCGTAC
>CATMVR010000203.1 GCA_950075905.1 uncultured Persicitalea sp.
TGGGAGTTGTCCCTTACCTGGCGCGACAAAATCAAGACCGACTGGAGCTACGATGTAACACTGGCTCTGGCTGATGCGCAGGCTACCATCACCAAGTTTGAGAACCCATCGGGAGCCCTGCCCGCCAGTAACCGCTACTACGTGGGTCAGAAACTCGGCGAAATCTGGGGTTATCAGACGGTTGGCTTGTTCCAGACGCAGGACGAGGTAAATAATGCTCCTGATCAGTCGCGGATTGGTAACAACTGGCGGCCTGGCGATGTGCAATACGCCGACCTGAACGGCGACGGCATCATCAGCCCCGGTAAGAACACACTGGACGATCCGGGCGACCGGACCATAATCGGTAACAGTACCCCCCGGTACAGCTTCGGTATCAACACCAGCATTGCCTACAAGAATTTCCGTCTGACGGCCTTCTTCCAGGGAATTGGCCAGGTTGATCACTGGCCTTCTTCCGGCAACTGGACCTGGTTCTTTCCCTACAATGCCGGCCACGTGGAGCGTTACTACATCACCGATACCTGGACGCCCGAAAATCCGAATGCTTACTTCCCCGCCGCGCACATTTCAACCAGCGACAAAAAGAACCTCCAGACGCAATCGCGCTACCTGCAGAGTGCTGCCTATATACGGGCCAAGAACATCACTCTCAGCTACACCCTGCCTCAGAGCGTGATTAGCAAAATCAAAATGAGCCGGGCGCAGGTATTCGTATCGGGTATGAACCTGTTTGAATTCACGAAGATCCGGAAGCCACTTGATCCGGAAAGCATTCAGTCTGGTGCCATTGAATATCCTATGCAGCGCATCGGTACTATCGGTCTCAATGTGTCATTTTAAGGGCAGCCGGCGATCGGTTGAAAAAACATTCAAACAATAAATTTTATGAAAAAGAACATATTTAAATTCAGCTTCGCGTTGGTAGTTACCTTTCTGGTAAGCGGCTGTAACGATGAGTTCCTGGAAAGGTACCCGCTGGATCAGATCACCAACGAGACTTTTTGGAATACTGAAAACGATTTGGCCGTATACAACAACAGTTTGTATAACCTGGTACGCGACGATATAGATGTACCTATTCTTATGGGGCACCATGATGGCTTCGCCAGTCACTACGCCAGCATCTGGTTTCAGGATGAGTTTACCGATAATATGGCCCCCCGGCATCCGCGCCACAACCGCTTCCAGCAGGTGCGGGCGGGCAAGCACAACGTTGCCTCCGGTGACCAGTGGTTTGGCTACGACGGCTGGAATTTCGTAAGGGCCATCAACGTAGGACTTGCCAATTACGACCGGGCCAATATACCCCAGGCCGCCAAAGACAAGTATATTGCCGAAGCGCGCCTGTTCCGGGGCTGGTTCTACGGCGAAAAAGTCAGCAAGTTTGGCGATGTACCCTACGTGGAGCGTGAGTTGAACATTGACTCGGAAGAGCTTTTTGCCGCCCGCACCCCCCGGGCCGAGGCGATGAAGAAAGTACTGGAGGATCTGAATTTTGCCACCGAAAAGCTCCCCAATGACTGGGGGGACGGCAACTCGCCGGGCCGCCTCAACCGCTGGGCTGCCCTGCTGGTAAAAGCCCGTATCTGTCTGTTTGAGGGTACCTTCAACAAGTATCATGGTATCGGCGATTCAAAAATGTGGCTGGAAGAAGCGGCCAAGGCTTCCAAAGAACTCATCGAGAAAGGCCCCTATCGCCTTTACAGCACGGGAGACCCCAAAAACGACTATAACGCGTACCACCGGGTGCTGGATCTAACTGGAAACCCCGAAGTGATCGCCTGGCGTAAGTACAAGATCGGGGTCTTTACCAACCACGTGCAGTCATACTTCCCATATGCGGGAGGAGCTACCAAGAGCATGGTGGAAGATTACCTTGCCACTGACGGCCTTCCTATTACACTATCGCCTTTGTATAAGGGTGATGAAAAACTTGAAGACGTCTTTGAAAACCGCGATCCTCGCCTCCGTCAGACGGTGCTGCACCCCGACGATACCGAAAAGTACCGCTATGATCGTGAGGATGGACGGAGCTACCCCCGCCTGGAAGGAATGCCCGGTGGCGGTGTGAAATCTACTACGGGCTATCACATCATCAAGCACTACAATGCCGATGACCTGATTGGTAAGGCTTATAACACGGCCGAATCGCCGGCCATTATTCTGCGCTTTGCCGAGGCCCTGCTGATTTACGCCGAAGCCAAGGCCGAACTGGGTACTATTACCCAGGCTGATCTTGATATGTCCATCAATAAGCTACGTGACCGGGTGGCAATGCCGCACATGGAGTTGGGTAATATCCCGGTAGACCCTCGCTATACCGCCGACGGAATTTCTCCTTTGATTGCCGAGATTCGTCGCGAGCGCCGCGTTGAGATGTTCATGGAAGGCCTGCGCTATCAGGACCTCCAGCGCTGGAAGCAGGGTAAGAAGTTGCTGACTCCTGACATGGGTATCCGGTGGAGTGCCGATGCCAAAGCCCGCTTTGCCGGTACCACTATGCAAACGTCTATTGACCCTGTATCTGGCAAAGAGTACATTGACGTGTACAAAGGTACTGACTGGGCCAATCCTGTATTTGACGAAAGCAAGCATTATTTCTGGCCTATTCCGTTGAATACCATTGCTCAAAACCCAGCCATCAAACAGAATCCCGGCTGGGAGTGAAGTTAATTTTGAATTAGTGATTGAGTGAATGAGTGAATAAAAAAATAAATCATTTAGAATAAAACTCGTATCATAAAAATCCCCAAAGCTCCTGGTGAGCTTCGGGGATTTTTGCGTTAAATACTTCTTCCTGCGCCCGCGCGACTTTCCCCTCGGACAAGGTTAAGCTCTTCCCCTCCCGGCATATCGCCACTTCAATTCTAAGGTACCAATTCTTTGCAAATAAACACTTGTAACTTTTGCAATAAAAAATAATATTAAAAGAACACGGGTAAGGAAAATATTTTATCGTCTTTGGTAATAATCTTCAAGATCCAGAGTGGTGTATAGGACTTAGCAAAGTAATTGGTTTTCAGTGAGATTCAGTTCATTAATGTTCTTAAATCTCCACAGCTTATGGAAAAATAAAAATAGAAAACCATCTCTTCGTCAGCCAGGCTGATGAGAGGCCGACCCTCCCCGGGATTCGGCACAGCAGGCTTTCTGATCCGCCGGGTCAGTGCCTCAATACTATCTTACAACACTTACATCTTTTTATGAAAAAAACGACTACAACACAAGTCAGGAGTATGTCTTTGACCTACTCGCTGGCGCTGGGATTGCTGCTACTTCAGGTAGCTGCACCCATCAGCGCAAATGCATATACACCCGCTTCAACCAAAAAGGCGGTAGCCCCCAAACGGCAGATATCCGGCACAGTAAACGACGAAACTGGCAACGGACTTCCGGGCGTGAGTGTGGTAATAAAAGGAACCACCCGCGGTACTACCACCAACAGTGATGGCAAATATCAAATTGATGTACCCAATGACAATACTATCCTGGTATTCAGCTTTGTGGGATATGGCTCAAAAGAAGTTACGGTTGGTACCCAAAGTACGGTTGATGTCAGCCTTACCGTGGAAGACAAGGTACTTAGCGAAGTAGTAGTGGTGGGCTACGGCACCCAGCAGAAGGTCAACCTGACCGGTGCCGTGGGCGTGGCCGACTCCAAGCGGCTCGAAAACCGCCCCATTGCCAATGCCGGCGAAGGTTTGCAGGGGGTAATACCTAACCTGAATATCACGGTTCGGAACGGTGACCCAGCTCAGGCTACTCAGTTTAACATCAGAGGGTACGAATCAATTAACGGTGGATCTCCTCTGATTCTGGTCGATAACGTACCCATGGACATCAACCGGATCAACCCTAACGACATTGAGTCTATATCTGTACTGAAAGATGCTTCTGCCGCCGCCGTATACGGAGCACGAGCAGCCTTTGGGGTAGTTTTAGTTACCACTAAAAGTGGCAAAGCCGGGAAAATCCAGGTCAACTTCGGCTCGCAGTTTTCGCTGGCCAAGCCGATTTTCAATATGGATGTGGTGACTGATCCTTACGAATTTGTTCAGGCGCGGAACGCCGCCAATATCCGCACAAACGGCAACCCCTCCTACGACCCTGACTTCGTAGCAGCTACCAAAAAATACTCCGAGAATCCCATAGCGGCCAACGAGTGGGGAGTAGTCAACGGGCGTTTGCAGTACTACGGCTTCAACCGCTACCAGGAGAAGATCATGACTGACTTTGCTCCAACAAACCAGCAGGATCTGTCGGTAGCGGGTGGTAGCGAGAAGTCAAAGTTTTTCGTCTCGCTGGGAAGATTCAGCAAAGATGGGTACTTAACGATGAACAATGAGAAGTTCAAGCGGTATAACATGTTGGTAAAGGCTGATTTTCAGGTAAACAAATGGTTGAATCTGGACAATAAGGTAGTTTTCAACTCCCAGAACAGCGACAAACCGCACTTTTACAACTGGGATGTAAATATCAACTCATTGGCACGGGTCAACCCCATTCAGCCCATTCAGTTTCCTGATCTTCCCCACTACATCACGCCCGGCGACCGCGACCAGTATGCACAATATATTGGTAAGTATTTTGGTGGCACCAACTTCTTTCCCTACCTGCAAGACGGTGGCCGCGAGACATTCACAAGAAACGACATCTGGCTGACCCAGGGCGCGACGCTGACCCCACTACCCGGCTTAATGGTTAAGGGCAACTTCTCCTACAACATCTTTAACCAGATGTACCAGGATGTTCAGAGCAAAATCGAAATTGTGGACACTGACCTGCTGGCCAAAAGCCCCATCAGCAATGGTTTCAGTGGCGACGACTGGATTGAAAATCGTAACTCTTATAACCAGTACTATGTGATAAATGCCTACGCGCAGTACACGCTGCAGAATACCGGCAAGCACAACCTGACAACGATGGTGGGATATAACGAAGAAGCCGGACGCAATAGCTCGGTGTATGCCCAGGCCCGCCAACTTATCACTCCACTGGTAACTGACCTGAATGCCACAACGGGCGTACAGCGGACATTGGGGGGCAAGTCGCACGTAGCTCTGCGCGGGGTGTTCTACCGTGTTACTTACAACTATGACGACCGTTACCTGCTGGAAGCAAACGGACGTTACGACGGTACCTCCCGCTTTCCCAAAGACAGTCGTTTCGGATTCTTCCCTTCCTTCTCAGCGGGCTGGCGGATCAACAACGAGAACTTTATGTCGGGTACCAATAACTGGCTGGATAATCTGAAATTGCGCGCTTCTTATGGTACTTTGGGCAACCAGACCATCCAAAACCGCAGCAATGGAAACCAGCTTTTCTACCCTTACATTTCGGCTATGGGTACCGGACAGGCTCCTTTCCTGTTCTCAAACACCACAGCCCCATTTGTTTCGCCTGCGGGCTTAGTGAGCCCCAATCTTACTTGGGAATCAGTAACTTCCAAAAACATTGGTCTGGACTTAACAGTATTGAAGAGCCGTCTCGACCTATCGTTTGACTTATACACACGGGATACCAAAAACATGCTGATGAACGTCGATTATCCAGATATCCTGGGTACCAACGCTCCTCAGGAAAACGCTGCCGACCTTCGTACAAAGGGTTGGGAGTTGTCCCTCACCTGGCGCGACAAGTTCAGGACCGACTGGAGCTACGATGTGACGCTGGCCCTGGCCGATGCCCAGGCCACCATTACCCGTTTCCAGAACCCCAGTGGGGCCTTGCCAAATCCGGGCCAGGGTATCTTCTACGTAGGGCAGAAACTCGGAGAAATTTGGGGTTATGAGACTGTTGGTATTTTCCAGACCGAGGAAGCTGTTAAGGCTGCACCGAATCAGTCCCGTCTAGGTAACGGCTGGAAGGCCGGAGACATCCAGTACGCCGACTTGAACGGCGATGGCATCATCAGCCCCGGTAAAAACACGCTGGCAGATCCGGGCGACCGCCGCATTATCGGTAACTCTTCTCCCCGTTACAGCTTCGGAATCAACACCAGCATTGCCTACAAGAATCTGCGATTGACCGCCTTCTTCCAGGGCATCGGCCAGGCCGACTACCTACCCGACAACGGCAACTGGACATGGTTTTACCCATTCAATGCGGGCCACGTAGAACGCTACTATATCACGGATACCTGGACACCTGAAAATCCGAATGCCTACTTCCCCGCCGCGCACATCTCGACCAGCGACAAGAAGAACGTACAGGGCCAAACCCGTTTCCTGCAAAACGCTGCTTATCTGCGCGCCAAGAACGTCACCCTTAGCTACACCCTTCCGGTGGCGCTTAGCAGTAAGATTGGTATGAGCCGCGCCCAGGTGTACGTATCAGGGATGAACCTGTTCGAAATCACCAAGATTCGTAAACCGCTCGATCCCGAAACCATTCAAACGCAGGTGATCGAGTACCCCATGCAGCGTATTGGTACGGTGGGTATCAATGTATCATTTTAAGGCAATCGACTGTCGGCAATCGGCGGTCGGCTTTTCAGAACTTTACTAAAAATTGACATGAAAAAAATATTGTTTAAATTGGGTTTAAGCTGCTTTACACTGCTGGCAGTGGGCGGCTGCAATGATAGTTTGCTGGAAAAGTTTCCCTTAGACCAAATCACTAACGAGACTTTCTGGAATACAGAAAACGATTTGGCGGTTTACAATACCACGCTTTACAACCTGGTACGGAACGACGTGGCGGTACCTATCATGATGGGGCATACCGATGGCTTCAATAGCCACTTCGGCAGCATTTGGCAGCAGGATGAGCTATCGGATAACCTGGCTACCCGCGAGGCACGCCACATTTTCTTTCAGCAGATCCGGGCGGGTAAGCACAATATTCCATCCAATCCCGATTGGTTTGGCTATCAGGGCTGGAATTTCATACGAGCTATCAATGTAGGTCTGGCCAATTACGACAAAGCGGCTATTCCACAGGCTACCAAAGACAAGTACGCCGCCGAAGCCCGGCTTTTCCGGGGGTGGTTCTACGCCGAAAAAGCTGCTAAGTATGGCGATGTGCCCTACGTGGAGCGGGAGCTTAGCGTCGATTCTGAAGAACTCTACGCCGCGCGTACCCCCCGGAAGGAAGCCATGCAGAAGGTACTGGCCGACCTGAACTTTGCCGTCGAAAAACTACCCGCCAACTGGGGAGATGGCAATGCACCAGGGCGCCTGAACCGATGGGCTGCCCTGCTTGTAAAAGCGAGGGTGTGCCTCTATGAGGGTACTTTCAACAAGTATCATGGTGCGGGTGATTCAAAAATGTGGTTGGAAGAAGCGGCGAAAGCAGCAAAAGAGTTGATGGACAAAGGGCCTTACCGGCTTTATAATACGGGCAAGCCTGACTCTGACTATAACGCCTACCACCGGATTCTGGATCTAACCGGAAACCCGGAGGTTATCTCCTGGCGCAAATACAAAACCGGCGTAATCAACAATCACGTACAGAGCTACTTCTCTTATACTGGCGGTGCTACCAAGAGCCTGGTCGAAGACTACCTTTGCACCGACGGGTTGCCCATTTCGCTTTCACCGCTCTACAAAGGGGATGAGAAATTTGAGGATGTGTTTGAGAACCGTGACCCCCGACTCCGTCAGACTGTATTGCATCCGGCCGATACGCAAAAGTATAACTATCACCTTGGAGACGGACGCTCCTACCCCCGCCTTCTTGGCGTGCCGGGAGGCGGCTACCAAACAACTACGGGCTACCACATCATCAAGCACTACAACGCCGATGATATGATAGGAAAAGCCTTTAACACGGGAGAATCACCCGCCATTACATTACGTTTTGCTGAGGCGCTACTTACGTACGCCGAAGCAATGGCCGAGCTGGGTACAATCACCCAGGCCGACCTCGATATTTCTATCAACAAGCTTCGTGATCGTGTGAAAATGCCCCATATGAAAATCGGCAGCATTCCGGTAGATCCTCGTTACACGAAGGATGGTGTTTCGCCGCTTATTGTCGAAATCCGTCGCGAGCGCAGGATCGAACTGTTTATGGAGGGGCATCGCTACAATGACCTGAAGCGCTGGAAGCAAGGCAAAAAGCTGGAAATACCCACTATG
>CATMVR010000204.1 GCA_950075905.1 uncultured Persicitalea sp.
ACTGACTTTTCCTGATCCCTATGAAAGTATTTGACCTTGTTGTCGTAGGTGCCGGTATCCTGGGTACCTCGCACGCTTTGCAAGCCGCCCGGCTGGGCAAGCGCGTAGCTTTGCTCGAAAAAGACAACCGACCGGAAGGTGCCACCGTTCGCAATTTCGGGCAGGTGGTACCTTCGGGCCTGGGCGGACGCTGGCAGGAGTACGGCCGCCGGAGCGTAGAAATCTACAAGGAAATTCAGCAGGAGTTTGACATTACCGTACGGGCGCAAGGCTCGGTGTACGTAGCCTCCGATGAAGAAGAATGGCAGATTGCTCAGGAAGCGGCGGAGCTATTTGCGGGCAAGGACTTGCCCAACGAGTTGCTCTCAGCTCCGCAGACCCTTAGCCGCTTTCCCTACCTGCGCGAGAGCTACACGAAAGGCAGCATTTTCTTTCCCGAAGACCTAAGTGTGGAGCCCGACAAAATGGTACACCGCCTGATAGACTACGGAGTTCAAAAATACGACATCAGCTATTGGCCGGATACGGCCGTGCTGGCCTGTGAGACTAAGGGCGATCTGATCGAGATCCGGACGGCACCGGGCCTCACCTTGCAGGCTGAACGGGCACTGATCTGCTGCGGCAGCGAATTCAGGATTTTGTACCCGGACTTGTTTGCCACGAGTGGCCTGATAGTGAGCAAGCTGCAAATGCTGCAAACCTACCCCTTGCCCCATACCAATCTGGCAGCCAACGTACTTACCGGCCTGACCCTGCGCCGCTATGAGGCCTTTGAGGAATGTCCTTCTTTTGCTTCGCTGACGGTACCTTCCCACTACACAGAATTAAAAAACTGGGGCATTCATATTCTTTTCAAACAGGCCACCGACGGCTCCATTATCATCGGCGACTCGCACGAGTACGCGCCAGCGGGCCAAATCAGCGACCTGGGCTTTGATTGTAAAGATCATATCGACGAATTGATCCTAACCGAAGCCGAGCGGATTGTGCAGTTTCCGGTACGGGGCATTGCCCGCCGCTGGGCCGGCTACTATGCCCAGCATCCTGATGAAGTATTTGAGTATGAAGTAGCCCCCCGCCTGAACATTATCACCGGGGTAGGGGGTAAAGGTATGACGTCAAGCCTGGGCTTTGCGGAAGAAAATGTGAAAGGCTGGTTTGGCGTCAACTCGTGAGCAGGCCGTTGTTGATGGCGTACATCACCAATCCTACCCGACTTTTCACGTTCAGCTTGTCAAAGAGCGATTCCCGGTAGCCATCGATAGTACGGGCGCTGAGGTTCATTTCGTCGGCTATTTCCTTGTAGGTAAGCTCAGAGCAGGCTAGCCTGATAAACTCCATCTCCCGGGCGTTGATCAGGTTGGTAGGATGCACCATCATCCCCAGCGGGGAATGCATGGTGTTTGACAATGCCCCCACTACCAGGTCGGTATAGTAAAAGCCCTGCGCCATTACACGGTCAATGGCTTCGTAGAGCTCTTCGTTATCGGCTTCTTTCAAAATGTATCCCCGGGCCCCATTTTTCAGCATCCGGATGATCGACGACTCGTTGTCGAGCATGGAAAGGGCCATAACCTTCACAGAGGGGTGCTGGTTTTTGAGCCACAGGGCCGTTTCGTAGCCATTCATCACCGGCATATTGATGTCCAGCAACACCAGGTCGGGCAGCGTGCCGACGGCGGCCAGTTTGTCAATAAAATCGCGGCCATTGTCGGCTTCGAGGACCACGCGATAGGCCGGATTTTTCTGGATTACTTCCACCAGGCCATGCCGGAGCATACGGTGGTCATCTACGAGGGCCAGGGAGATAGTTTTCATTTCATCAGGTTGGATAAATTTCGAAGAAAATAGCGGTATAGGGAAAATCTACTCAGATTTTCAGGGTTACAGATGTCCCTTTTCCAATCTGACTCTGCAAATCAAAATGAGCGCCAATCATCCGGGAGCGGTTTTGCATATTGGTAAGTCCTGCGCCCTTTTCGTAAGCTCCTTCTTTTTGTATCTGCTCGTAGTCGAACCCTGCCCCGTCGTCACTGATGCGCAGGAGAAAGTGGTTTGGCCCAAAGGCCAGGTCAATCCGGAGAGTACGGGGTATGGCGTGCTTCACGGCGTTGTTCATGACCTCCTGGGCTATCCGGAAAAGGACCACCTGCTGCTGTGGTGGCAGCAGACGCTCTTCCCCCTCTACTTCAAGGATAGTTTCACAGCCGCAGGCCTGGTGGATATAGTCGAGTTCAAACCGCAGGGCTTCCGATAGCTTGGAGCGCAGTACGTAGTTGGCGTCCAGCGTTTTGGAAAGACTACGCAGATCACTCAGGGCTTTGGAGACGAGTGTTTTGGTAGTATCTATCTTTTGTATAGCTGGAATTTCTTCCCGAATGTCGAGATTGTTCAGGTTGATCTTCACCAAAGAAAGAATCTGCCCGATGTTGTCGTGGAGTTCCTGAGAGATATGCTGCAGGGTCTGCTCCTGCACTTCGATTTGGGTGCGGAGTAACTCCTGCTCAAATGCAACCTCCATGTTTTTTTTATCAGCTTTAAACTGAATCTGTTTCTGGCGAAAATAGAACACGAATGCAATAACGAACACGGCCAACAGAAGTAACACAACTGTTGTAGCTATTATTGTGACAATTACTTCCGTAGTTATATTCATGCATTTTTTACACTGTTTTGGGGTAGAAGGAAGGCTGGAATAAATAAGGCATATAAAAAGTAATTTGAGTAGATACGTATTGAGCTAAATACTGAATTTAAAATCTGACTCTCAACATCCAATAAATAAATAAGTCCAAAACCTACTACATTTAGTACTCCAAAGATTAAAAATCCGGTACTAAACCAGAAAAACGGAAAATTACGGAGTGGCACAACTGTATCGGTTTTTATAAGCAGATAGAAATAGAACAACGAAATAGCTACTATGAAGGTTAAAACAGCTACAAGTCCATTTGAATTAAACTTATCGATAGAAACAAACCAAAAAACAGACACTATTATTATCGTGAATAATGTTCCTACCTTAATCTGACGATTGGATGTTTCGAATGTAAATGCCAGACCTAATAATGCTGTCTGAATCAGCATGAAACTATTATATATTACCAGGTTAGGTATCCTACTGAGCCCCTGCCAATAGGCTATGACCTCTGTAAGTAAGGTGATGACTGACAGATAAAGTATAATCCGGGTTGACTTCGATAAGTTGGGGTGCCTATAAATTCCTATTCCTATTCCCAAAATCAAAATAGCAAAGTAGGGATACCGATAGTTGTACTCCATAAATGGACGTTTATTGCGTAATGGATTCTTCGCCTTTTGGGCAATCTTTGGGTGGACAGGGGCCGATATAGTCCCAAACCTCACCTTTTACTTCACCTAAACCAGCCTTCACTTGTTTAAGTGCAAGCCGATCGCCATATCTACCTATTAAAATCAAAGTCAGCCCGCCATCCTTACCAATGGCTGGATAAAACTGTATGGCATCGATTTATTTTCCTTAGAAGTAAGGTTAATCAAAATGATGATTTTTTCCAAAGGTAATAAGCTATATACCACTCTTCTACGGGAAAAACACCCTTTTTTCACCCCCTAAAACACCCCGCACTTTACCCGCACAACACCCGGAAAAAGCCGGCTCCAACCCTGCAACTTTGTAGGGTCATCTATCCACCTAGCCCGGCATATATCCACCCATGCTTTCATTGGCTCTTTGTGCCGGGGCTTTTTGGAAAATCACAATCTAAAAAAACGTTTCCTCATCCTCAACGTCACCACTATGCAACCACAAACACAATCGTACATCCACGTCGGTGGGCATCAGCACCTCCGCCCGGAGCAGATCGTCAGGCTGGAAGCTGACCGTAATTACACGCACATTTACAAGGCTGATGGGCGCACGTTACTGGTATCCATTACCCTGAAAGTAGTAGAAGCACGCCTGATGGCTCACGGTTTTTTGCGCATCACGCGCGGCGATGTGATCAACCTGGCGTTTGTGAAGAAAATCTGGAAGGACGGGGCCATACAGCTACTCGACGGCACATTGATCTACCCGTCGCGGCGGCGGCAGGGGGTAGTGAAGGGCATATTCAAAAGCGCGGCTTAAACACATTCTATACCCACCCACTTCACACCGGTCTAGCGACCTTCGGGGCCGCCAGCCCGGTTCTGTATTTGGCCCGGAAGGAGGCATAGGACAGCAGCGTAAGCAGGATATACATCCCACATAACCCATAGCATCCGTACACATAAAAGGCCTGAAAGCTGATATCGGGCTGTCCGAAGTTTTTGTAAAGTAAAACAAATACGCTCCCCAGGTACCCGTACCAGTCGGCCAGGGTAACGATGAATCCCACCGTACTGACGTATCGGAAGGCCGCCACGAGCCGCTCAAAGTACAGGCCATTGCAGGGTACGTAAGCCATATACATGCCCAGACCTGTAAACATAAACCAGGCTCCGGCTGATACCGCACCAAGCTGATACAACCAGGTACTGAATCCAACCAGCATGGCCCCCGCCAGCATGAGAATATTTATAAGCGTGAAAGCTCGAAAGTGATCCTGCACCCAGCGGAGTCCAGCCATCAGCCCCAGAATAATGAGGGCAATGAGTGTTTCGGTCTGGGTAAAAAGGGCCGGATTACCAACGGCGGCTCCTTTCAGAATCTCAGTGGCAAAGTTGTCGCGGAAGTCACGAAAAGCGGTAAGAAGTACGTAGGAGATAATCAGCAGGGTAAGGCCCGTTGGGAAAGTATTCACAAAGGCTTTGCGGTCCAGCCGGTTCATAGGCAGTCGCTCGGTTCGCAAAAATTTATCTTCTTCGGTCGGGGCGGGGATTCGGCTGAGCCCCCACACAGAAAGCAACAAGGGAATTAAAAAAATAACCCCTGTAATGAATGGAGCCCACAGCTCGGAAACGCCACCCCGCTGCATCAAGACTAAGGCTACTGTCTTGACCAGCCCGGAAGCGAAAATAAACGAGGCCGTCAGGGCCGAAATCAGGATTTCGGTTTGCTTGCGTCCTTCCAAAAAGCCCAGGACGGTACCGTACACCATCCCCAATGGGAGACCATTCAGAAAGAGGAAAATTATATTATACGGTGCTGGTACGGTGGCAAAGCCTAATAAGGCAAGTAAGGCAAAAAACACCAGGCCCAGGAGGTACATTGGACGTTGGTGGGGCTTCATTTCGGATACCACTTTCACTCCAATCAGCTTGGAAAAAGCATATCCCAACACCTGCGCCATGACCAGCCATATTTTGTAGTCAATGCCACCAAAAGAAATCCCCTCGAATTGCACGGCGGTTATGGCCTTACGAAAGCCGGATACGGCGGTATACGTACTAAATGCCGCCACGGCCCCCAGAAGGGTAGTGTAGAGATGGGGGTTCTTTTTCAAGGCAAAAATGCAGGGTTTTATGATTTACGAAAGTACGTCAGGATGTAGGGGATTTGCCAGTGTGGGGATGTTAAATTTGTGTGAAGGGATCAGCGGGTATCTTCTGAACCGCAAAGACGCGAGGGCACGAGGAACTCTTTGCGCCTTAGCGTCTTCGCGGTTAGATTTCGGTCCAACTATGGTTTTATTCTTTGCCGAAATACAATCCCTCATTAATCAATCACCTCTACTTCCAGCCCACTAGCCGCATTGGCCTGCATAAAAATCCGCTGCGTAGCTTTGATAAAATCGGCGGCATCGGCCCGGTAGATGTTTTCTACGTACTTCTGCGGGTTGCGGTCAAACAGCGGAAAGGCCGTGCTCTGCACCTGCACCATGATTTTGTGGCCTTTTTTGAAGGTGTGCAACACATCCTGCAGGCGGAAGGCGAGCTCGGTGCGCTCGTTGGCTTTCAGGGGCTCGGGTTTCGAGAAGCTGTTGCGAAAGCGTGATCGCATGATTTCACTACGCACCATCTGCTGGTAGCCAGCTAGTACCACCTCCTTGTCTACCAGGTAGTCGTGGTTCTTCATATCGTTGGGGTACACATCGATGAGCTTCACGAAAAAGTCGGCATCCGTACCCGTAGTGCTGAACAGCAGCCGGGCCAGGATTTCACCACCCAGCGTCACGTCTTCGGTCAGGACATCAGACTCAAACACCAGTACATCGGGTCGGGTGGACGCAAAGCGCTGGTCTTCTGACATATAGTTGAAGGGTGTAAATCCCGTCATTTGGGTAAAATCTTCGGTGTAGGGTACCGGCTTCAAAGGATCACTGACGTACTCGGTGTAGGCGTTGGCGGCGGTGGGTTTCTCAAAGCTCAGCTTGCCGTTGGGATGGAAATAGAGCGTCCGCTTTTTGGCCTGCGGGGCGGGCCACTTGTCAAACTTGCGCCACTCGTTGCGGCCGGTGTTGAAGAGGTACGCTTCGGGCAGACCGGTTTTGCCGTCGCCGGGGCCTTTCAGAAAGTGGTTAAAAAATTCTGTTTCGATGTTTTTCTGATAAAACGTGGCGATGCTATCGCCAAAGTATACGTCGTTGTGCAGCGTGTGACCCGTTTCGCGGCTCCACCGCCCGTGGCCAAAGGGACCCATCACGAGGGTATTGTAAGCATTGGGGTTGTTCTTCTCAATGGTCTTGTAAGTATTCAGCGGCCCGTACAGGTCTTCGGCATCGAACCAGCCGCCGACGGTCATGTAGGCTGGTTTTACACTTTTGAGATGAGGCAGAATGTTGCGCTTCTGCCAGAAAGCATCATAGTTGGGGTGGTCCATCATCTCCTGCCAGAAAAAATTATCCTTATAGTACTTGTTGAAGTTCTTCAAGGGACCCAGTTCCAGATTGAAAGTGTAGCCATCGGGCCTGGCCTGAATAAACTCGTCGGTGAACCAGGACTTTGGGGTAGGTTTGGGATGCTGAATACCAAACACCGGAAACGTGAGGTAGTACCCCTGCGTGAAGGCACCATTGTGGTGAAAATCGTCAAAGAAAAAATCGGCAATGGGGGCCTGAGGCGAGGAGGCTTTTAGCGCCGGATGCCCGCTGAGCGAGCTGGCCGTGGTATAGAAACCCGGATACGAGATGCCCCACTGCCCTACCCGGCCATTGTTGTTCGGCACGTTTTTGAGCAACCACTCGATGGTATCGTACATATCAGAAGCCTCGTCCACGTCGTTTTTGGTCTTTTTGTCGGCAATGTGGGGGGTCATGTTGGTCCAGGTACCCTCGCTCATGTACCGCCCCCGCACATCCTGGTACACAAAAATGTACTTGTCGCGCAGCAGAAATGGGTTGGGTCCCATGCGCGCCGGGTACTCGTCGGGGCCGTAAGGGGCAATGCTGTAACAGGTACGCTGCATTAGAAACGGGTACTGTTTTGACGACGAAATGTCTTTGGGGGTATACACGATGGTATGCAGTTTGGTCCCATCGCGCATGGCAATGTCGTAGATGGCTTTGGTGTAGTTTTCTTTGATATAGGTCTGTTCGGAGGCGGGTTGTGCCCACACCACCACACTCATTATTGTCAGAATAAGAAGTAAAAAGGTACGTTTCATAGCAATCGGAAAAGAGTTAAAGAAAGTTTGTTGAAGGATTTTATCAGGGTTAAAGGCCGGGATGGAGCTTGTAAAAATAGGCAAGAAAATAGTTTTTTAAACCATGTTCAGATTGGTTTAGCGCCAAAGAACCATACGTTTTAAGAAAAATAGCCGTTAAAGCAGATAATTAGATGGCATAACAACTACTTTGCCTATTTTTGAGGTTTGGCTATTTAACCTGATTTAAACTCCTTCATGAAGAAACTGATTGTTTTCCTGCTTTGTGCAGGCATAGGCTTTGACAGCTTTGCCCAGTCGGATCGCTGGCAACAGCGGGCAAAATACGAAATGAACATCGATTTTGACACCAAAACCCACCGCTACACTGGTACGCAGAAACTGGTATATTCCAACAACTCTCCTGATACGCTGCATAAAGTATTCTACCATTTGTACCTCAATGCTTTCCAGCCAGGCAGTCAGATGGACGTCCGCTCGCGTACCATTGCCGATCCCGACGCCCGGGTAATGGACCGGATTTATAAACTCTCACCCGACGAAATTGGCTACCAGAAGATCAGAACCCTGAAACACAA
>CATMVR010000205.1 GCA_950075905.1 uncultured Persicitalea sp.
CAGGGCAAAGGACCGGCCACCGAAGCGGCCCAAGCCCTAGTACAAAACGCCTTTGCCTCTCAGGAAGTGAAGAAAGTTCTGGCCCATACGATGCCCGAGGCGAGTCCTTCGGCTCAGCTTTTACAAAAGATAGGATTTGTGCGCACGGATGATTTTCAGGACCCGGAGGATGGCCTGCTGTGGCGATGGGAATTGGAGCGACACGCTTACCAGCCTTAACCCCTTACCCCCATGAACCTGATACCTGCCTACCAGAAAGACGACGCACTGCTGGCCGATATTCGGGCCACGAGCCGCGACAGGACGGGCTTCCGGCTGTGGTGGCTGGGGCAAAGCGGATTTTTGCTGCAATGGTGCGGCAAACATCTACTCTTTGACCCCTACCTGTCTGACTCGCTCACGCACAAGTACGCCAACACCGACAAGCCCCACGAACGCATCAGCGAGCGGGTGGTCGATCCCGCCCGCCTGGACTTTCTGGATGTTGTAACGAGTAGTCATAACCACACCGACCACCTGGATGCAGAAACCCTGGGGCCGATTCTTAGCGCCAATCCCGGTATTGAGCTGATCATTCCGGAAGCCAACCGGAGTTTTGTGGCCGAACGCCTCGGCTGCGCGGAAGACTTCCCCGTAGGCATGAATGATACTTTTCAGAAAGATATTGCCGGGTTCCGATTTTATGGGATACCGGCCGCGCACAACGACGTAGAGCGCGATGCCCTCGGGCAGTGCAGGTATATGGGCTACGTGGTGGAGTTTGGGGAGTATCGAGTATACCATAGCGGAGACACGCTCTGGTACGCGGGCCTCGAAGATCTGCTGATGCCCTACGCCGTAGATGTGGCCCTGCTGCCCATCAATGGCAACCGCCCCGAACGCCGCGTGGCTGGTAACCTCAACGCCGAAGAGGCCGCCCGCCTGGGGCTAGCCATCGGCGCGGGTTGCGTCATTCCGCACCATTTTCACCTTTTTGCTTTCAACACCGAAGACCCGGGGATTTTTGCGGAGCAGGCCCGGCAGCAGAGAACACCGTACCGGGTGCTTCGATTGGGCGAAAAATCGTCTTTTTCCTGAAAATTGGAGCCAGTTTCTTACAACTTTGCGGTTTTCAGGTCGTTTTTATAATAAAAAATGGCGGTATGTTCCAATTTTTTTTAACTTGTTACGGCGTTATGTAGTTTGCCATAACGTACCAATAAACCATCAATAGACTTTAACCAAACCCCTATGCCTACCATAAACCAAGAAACGTACCCCTGGCTGAAAGCCTATCCCAAGGGAGTACCCTACGAAATAAATCCCGAAGCGTACCCCTCCCTGCTCGAACTAATGGAGGAGGGATTTCGGCAGTATGCTGCTCAGGCGGCTTACTCCAACATGGGCAAAGAGCTGACATTCGGAGAGATAGATCGTCTCTCCGGGGAGTTTGCGGCTTACCTGCAGAGCCTGGGCCTGCAAAAAGGCGACCGCGTGGCTATCCAAATGCCCAACCTGCTGCAGTACCCGGTGGCGATGTTTGGCGCCCTGCGGGCGGGTATGATCGTTGTGAACACCAACCCGCTGTATACCTGCCGCGAAATGCAGCATCAGTTCAAGGACTCGGGGGCCAAAGCCATCGTCATACTGGCCAATTTTGCGCAGAATCTGGAAAAGATCATTGCCAATACGGAGATTAAGCATGTAGTTGTGACCGAAATCGGCGATCTGCTCGGGTTTCCCAAAAAGCTGGTGGTCAATGCCGTGGTAAAGTATGTGAAGAAAATGGTGCCTTCGTATAGCTTACCCCAAGCCGTTTCTTTCGGTAAGGCGCTATCTATCGGGGCGGGGCATGCCTATACCAGACCCACCGTTTCCAGCGAAGACCTGGCGTTTATTCAATACACGGGTGGCACAACGGGTGTGTCGAAAGGAGCCATGCTGACGCATAGTAACCTTATCTCCAACGTGGAAGCTAATCATGAATGGCTCAAACCCCTCATGGGCGAAAACCTGCACAATCCGGTGATCGTAGCCGCGCTGCCGCTTTACCACGTATATGCCCTGACGGTCAATGCGCTTTCGGCTCTGAAGAGTGGGGCAATGAACCTGCTCATTACCAATCCGCGGGATATGAATGCCTTTATCAACGACCTGAAGCGCTACAAGGTTACGATTTTTACGGGTCTGAACACCCTGTATAATGGCTTGCTCAACCATCCGCGCTTCGGCGAGGTGGATTTCAGCGAGCTGAAAATTACGTCTGCCGGCGGCATGGCTCTGCAAAAGGTGGTAGCCGAGCGCTGGCACAAAGCCACGGGCTGCCTGCCCGCCGAAGGCTACGGGCTGTCGGAGACCTCGCCGGTGCTGTGCTCTAATCCTTTGGTTGGCGAAAACCGGATCGGTACCATTGGTATACCCTGGCCGAGTACCGTTATGCGGATCATGGGTGAAGACGGTACCTGGGCTCCCGACGGAGAGCCGGGCGAAATACTGGCCCAGGGCCCACAGGTGATGCCGGGCTACTACAACCGACCCGACGAAACCGCCAAGGTAATGTACGAGGATGAAAGCGGACGGTGGTTCAAAACCGGCGATATCGGGGTGCGCAGCCCGGATGGCTACTTCAAGATCGTAGACCGCAAGAAGGACATGATCCTGGTGTCGGGCTTCAATGTATATCCCAACGAGATCGAGGACGTGGTGGCGCAGTGCCCCGGCGTTATGGAGGTGGCCTGCGTGGGCGTTCCCGACGAGAAGTCTGGCGAGGCAGTAAAGCTTTACATCGTGAAAAAAGATCCTGACCTGTCCATCGACAAAGTCAAAGCCTACTGCCGCGAGCACCTGACGGCCTATAAATGCCCCAAACATATTGAGTTTCGCGATGAACTCCCCAAAACCAATGTGGGCAAGATCTTACGTCGCGCTCTTCGGGAAGACGAAAAATCCTGACGATAGAACGGGCAAAGCCCCGATCTGAACGCCTTACCAATAATTTCCGAAGCGCACTGAGTAGCAGATACCAGTGCGCTTTCCTGTTTACTCAACTTTAACCACAAACTGCTATGGTACTTCATCGTAAAACGCTTGTCCTTTTGCACGGGCATGGCATGGACAACTCCCTCTGGGACGAACTTGCCCCCCTGCTCCACGATCACTATACTGTTATCCAGCCCAATGTGTCGCTGCTGACCAACTGCCGCACTATGGAAGACTACGCCGATGAGCTGCATCGCCTGCTCACCAACACGTCGGTTTCCCGCTTTACGCTTATCGGGCATTCCATGGGTGGGTACATTGCGCTGGCTTTTGCCGAAAAATACCCCGATATGCTGGAAGGGTTTGGCCTGTTTCACTCCACGTCCCAGGCCGACAGCGACGCCAAAAAACACCAGCGCGACCAGATGACGGACCTCATCCGGACCCACGGGGCCGCTGCCTTTATTCGGCATACGGCTCCTAATTTGTTTGGAAAACGGTTTAAAGAGCTTGCTCCCGAGCAAATACAGGACTACATACGGCACTTCGGACAGCTACCCGCTGAGGCACTGGCCGTGGGCATGGAGGCCATGCGCAACCGCCCTGACCGTACTCATGTACTGGCGGGCATGCCTTTCCCGGTACTATTCATTATCGGGATGGACGATCAGATCGTTTCTTTCGAAAAAATAATGGAGCAGGTAGGAATTCCGGAGCAGGCAATTCCCTTTATTCTGGCCGAGGCAGGCCACCTGGGCATGATCGAGCGGCCGGATGCCTCCGCCCGTATTATCGACTGGTACATGGCCCGGGACTGGAGCAGCGAGGGGCAGTGGAAAAAAAGCAGCTCACCCATGCAGGAAGCCTGAGGATAGGATTACCGGGCAGTAAGGGTGCAAAAAACAAACGAAATTCGCATTTTAGGCGTTATAGCAGACGTACATTCTCTATTTGTCTATCTCTATGAAGCAACGTTATGACTCGCTGAAAATGCAAAAAATCTGGATACTGGCCGTAGTGGTCCTGCTGTTTCAAGTATCCTGTACCCGCGACGACGGTCCGGCAGAGCCCCAGAATCAGTACCTGGTTGAAAGTAGTGTAATTACCGAACTATCCAAAGAGCAGGTTTCTCAGCGACTGGCGGGCTTCGGTCCCCTGGTGGCTGGTTTTGTCCGCAACGGGGTGAAGGTCTACCGCATCACCTACAAGACTAAAAATACCGATGGTACCGACATCACAGCGTCCGGGGCGTTGATTCTGCCCATTACGACCCAGCCGGCCGCCATGGTGAGTGTACAGCACGGTACCATAAGCACCGATGCCGAGGCACCGTCCAATTTTACGGCCAACTCGGAAGCTACAACGGCCGGAACGCTCTTTGGGGCGCTGGGGTACATCATTGCCTACCCCGACTACATTGGCTACGGAGCCTCCAAAGATTTGCCGCATCCGTACGAGCACCGCGCCTCGCTGGCCTCTGCCTCGCTGGATATGCTGCGGGCCGCCAAAGAGTTTCTTAGTAACCAGGACGAGGTAGACTGGGACGAGCGACTGTATATCGCCGGCTACTCGGAAGGTGGTTTTGCGACGCTTTCGTTGCAGAAGAAAATCGAGGAGGAAGCTTCCACTGAGTTCAATCTGCGGGCATCGAGCTGCGGAGCGGGTTCCTATGACAAAACCAGCTTCATGAAGTACCTGCTCAATAATCCGACATTGGGCATTTCGGGCTACAACCGGCTGTACCTGTGGGTAGCGCTCACCTACAACCGCATCTATGGCCTCAACCGGCCGGCGTCCGCTTTTTTCAGGGAGCCGTACGCGTCCCAGATTCAGCAGCAGGCAGAAAACGCTTCCATCCCGGTTTCGTTCAATTCCATCTTTACTGAGAGCTTTATCAAAGGAATAAATGAGGGCACCGACAAGGCCTTTCTGGATGCGGTGGCCGACAACAATGTGTACGACTGGAAACCCCGCACGCCTACGCGGTTGTATCATGGCACCAAAGACCGGCTGGTGTTTTTTTTCAATTCTCAAAATGCCTACGACGCCATGCAAAAGCGCGGAGCGACCAACGTGGTGCTGTTTCCGATCGATAACGGCGATCATGATACTTCGCTGGCCGATTACCTGCTGGGAACGCTGACTTTTTTTACAACCAACCAGTAGATGGTGTCACCCCAGAGCCAACCTTTGACCTTTTGCCGCCGATTTTTCACCCCCATTTCTCTTCTTTCGGGAAGCGAGGTGGGGGTTAAAAATAGTACGGTACATTTTTTTATTGCGGCATACACAGTAACTTCCGGGCAGAAGCTACCATCAGTAACCAGCGCTATTGGATGATACACACAATTTTATTGCAAGCTCAGCCAGCTATCGAGAAAGGCGCACAGAAAATCAGCCAGGGCTTGCCGCGGGAGGTTCGCCAGTTTCTGGAATTTGAGCTATTGAAAATCAAAAACTACGAAATAACGGTCTTTGATATTCTGCTCATAGTACTGCTGATTGCCGTAGCCCGGGCGCTGGTCTGGTTTTTTTCAAACCTGCTGCGTCAGGGGTTCTTTCGGCGCAAACAGGTCGATAAGGGCCGGCAGGAGGCGGTAATTCAGCTGATTAAGTATCTGATTTACGTCATCGTTATCATCCTTTCGCTCGAAATTACGGGCGTACAGCTTTCACTGCTACTAGCCGGGTCGGCGGCCCTGTTGGTCGGTATTGGTCTTGGGTTACAGCAAACCTTCAACGATCTTGTATCAGGCCTGATTCTGCTCTTTGAGGGTAGCATCAATATTGGTGATATTGTGGAGCTGGACAATGGGCTGGTAGGACGGGTAACCGAAATCGGGCTTCGGACTTCTAAGGTCGAAACCCGCGACTCTATCGGAATCATTGTGCCCAATTCCCGCTTTATCAACAACAATATCATCAATTGGTCGCACAATCGCTCGTTGACCCGGTTTATTATTAAAGTGGGGGTGTCATACCGCAATGACCCCCGGCAGGTAGAAGCCATTCTGCTGGACGCCGTGAAGGGGCATACCGAGATTGCCCACAACCCGGCCGCCACGGTACGACTCATGGATTTTGGAAACTCGGGTGTTATCTACGAGCTGCTGTTCTGGACTTACAGCGCCTGGCGCATCGAGTACATCAAGAGCGAAATACGATTCGTTATTTTTGAAAATTTTCGTCAAAATGGCATCGAGATACCGTTCAATCAGCATGATCTCAACCTGAAAACTGGCTGGGGGGAGTTTGCCGACCGGCTGAAAGACAAAAAACCGGACAACCCGTAATTTCGGGAAACCTTTTCGGAAAGAATTGGCGTTTTCTTCCTGTATTTTCAAGAAACTCAGCAACCATGGTGCCGAAGCCAACCGCCGACCACCACTAGCCACTTCTCTATGTCCTCCATCCTTGACCTCGTAGGCAATACCCCCCTCGTCGAATTAAAGCGCATCAATCCCAACCCCAACGTTACTATTTACGGTAAGCTGGAAGGAAACAACCCCGGCAGCAGCGTAAAAGACAGGGCCGCGTTCAGCATGATCAAAGGCGCGCTGGACCGCGGGGAGATTGATAAAAACATCCGGCTTATTGAGGCCACCAGTGGCAATACGGGCATCGCCCTGGCCATGATTGCCAGCATCTATGGCATTGAAATAGAACTGGTGATGCCCGAAAACTCAACCCGCGAGCGGGTACTGACCATGGAGGCCTTCGGGGCAAAGGTGACCCTCACCGATGGCATCGAGAGCGCCCGCGACTACGCCGATGCCAAGGCTAAGGAGCCGGGGTACTTCATGCTCAACCAGTTTGCCAATCCCGACAACTGGAAGGCCCACTACCGCACCACCGGCCCCGAAATCTGGCGCGATACGGAGGGCAAGGTCACGCATTTTGTGTCGTCCATGGGTACTACGGGTACCATCATGGGTACCTCGCGCTTTCTGAAAGAGCAGAATCCCGACGTGCAGATCGTAGGCTGCCAGCCTACCGACGGGGCCAGCATACCGGGTATCCGCAAGTGGCCCGAGGAGTATTTGCCCAAAATATTTGAGCCCCAGCGCGTAGACCGGGTGATAGAGGTATCGGTAGAAAGCGCCACCGAAACGACGCGTCGCCTGGCCCGCGAAGAGGGCGTTTTTGCCGGTATGAGTAGCGGTGGCGCCGCCTGGGCTGCTGTGCAGCTGGCGCAGGAGCTGGACTCGGGCGTGATCGTCACCATTGTCTGCGACCGGGGCGATCGCTATTTGTCGAGTGATCTGTTTGGGTAAAAACGGCTTCTTAAACAGACGGATGCCTCACTCCACGTCACTTTCCAGGACAATTCGCCGGTACACTTGCCGGGCGTGGTCGTAGGCGGCCCTGGCGGCCTCACGCTCCTTTGGCGAAATAAGGGGTTCCTTTTGGGTCCAGCACTGGTCTACGGCGCGGGCGCACCAGTCGGCGCTCTTTCGCGAGGCCCGGATGGGCTGGTCCTGCACCGTTACAAATACCGGATTGGTGTGCGAGGAGGGCAGGATACGCAGCGCCACCCAACTGCTGCGCTCGATGGGAACCTCAAAGGCCACATCCTGCACCGCCCCATCGGCCCGGATGGTTTTACGAGCCACTACTTTACCGTTCACTACTACCTCCACGGGTACTTCGCGTAAATTGCTGATTCTGGCCCGTTCCAGTTCCCAGTAGGGTTGTTTGTCGTAGGAGCGGCTACGGATTTCCTCGTTGGGCTGCTCGTCGAGCCGGGCGGCCACGCGGGCGGTGACCCATACCTTGCCGGGCTTATCTAATTTCAGCTCGCTGCCCTGCGTACCCACGGGCAGGCCATTGACCTCATAATCCAGCAGATGGCTTTTCCCGTCCGACACATAGGCGCGTCCCTGCCGGATACCCTCCACCCAGGCCTCATAGGTGCCGACGGGCGAAAAACCCATCATCTGGTAAAGCTGCAATGCGCGCGGATGGTCGAGCGTATTCGTGGTCACCGTCACCCGCTGCGGATTGTCCTGCCAGGCGGCGTAAAGCGCTTGCAGAAGGAACCATTTGCCGACGCCCGCGCCGATCGCCTCTTCCAGTAGACCGAAATAGGAAAGCTCGGTCACCTCGTCGCTCGCCCTGTTCAGT
>CATMVR010000206.1 GCA_950075905.1 uncultured Persicitalea sp.
TACCTTGGGTACACCGCCGAGACCCGTGGGGAGATTACGTTACCCGCCGAAAAGCTGGACAAAAAAACGGTGAAAAAGTATTTCAAAAAGCGAATTAAAAAAGCCAAACAGGACATTGCGCAGGAAGACCGCAGCAAAGCGCACAAGTTTCGGAAGCGACTCAAAAACGTTCTGTACCTCTATAAGGCTCTACCCAAGAAACTAAGAAAATCAATCAAGCTGGATGCCGGCTACCTGGATACCTTGCAGGACAAAGCCGGCGACTGGCACGATACCTACGAGGCGGCGGCTTACATTGCAGATACCACTTCTTCCCCAGAAGCCGCGGAAAGTCAGGCCCGACTCGAAACCAAAGAAAAGAAGCAGTTTGAAAAGCTGCTAGGGAAGGTAAAGCCGAAGCGGCTGGCAGTGGGAGCGTAGGGAGGCATCGTTGCCAGAGATTGGTTACCGAAGCCTGGGGTCGTACGTAAATGCTTCGATGCGTAGCGTTTTGACTTGCTGCATCAGTGGATGAAGGGCATCCAGCAGAATATTGCGCGACCAGGGCATAACCACAGACGGAACCGAGTAGGCAAGGGCGGTCCTATGGGCTAGGTACGGACGAAGGAAGCTTTGTACGGAAGGAGGCACAGGCTTATCCTGCCAACCATCTGGTAGTTCATTCTCTTCGATTTCCAGTATAGAATCGGGGATTTGCAGCTCAACCAGAAGCAGGGGGGGCAGATCTTCGAGAGGGGTACCCTCTACATGCACCAGCGATTCGAGTAGTGCCAGTTCGGGCGTGGAGGCAGTGTACACCATCGGAACGCCAATCGGATTCCAACGGCCTCCGTAAAGCTGGGCACCCATGCCCGTCAGCAGGCTGTCGAGGTGCTGCCTTTTCTGGATCCGGTATACTGCAGGCATATCAGCTAAATACGCCGTATTCAAGACGACCTAACAGGGTATCTACCATTCCTAAACCCGTAGAAGTATCCAGCAGATCCAGCGGAGCGTGTCCATCCAGAATCTGCAACGGGCGCCGGAGCCAGCGGTTGAACTTTCCTGCGTCTTCAAATACTTCAACGCCATGATCGGCCAATCGGTGCAGTAGCAGCAGGCGCTCTGAGGCAACGAGGCCCAGGTTTTCGTTTCCCTTTCGGCGGTGGTAGGTACGGAGTGAGAGGGTCAGGATTCTGGCCATTTCCTGATCGGTCAGTTCCAGGCGGTGCGCCAGATCGTGGGCTTTCTGCCCAGGGATGCCTTCCCGCGCCTGTTCAATCAGTCCGTAGGGACCCACCGAACCAACCGCTGGAAGCGAGGCGGCGCGCCGGACACTTTGTGATTCTGTTGACATAGATTTGTGCAGTTTGGCATAAATATATATGTCATTTGGCACATTTGCAAGTTTGCCTTGGGCGTCGTGTTCAGCAGGAATGCTACGCACCAAGCATAAAAGGCCGTCCGGCAGACATACCTGTGCAACGGTCAGAAGTTGTAGTGTTGTTTACCTAGACTATCTTGATCTCTATCCTTCACCAAAATAATCACTGTCTATTTTCTTTACCTCATAGATCTGTTGCGTAGTGCAACCCAAATTATAATCAATCATGAGCTGAGCCAAATGCTCGCCATCTATCAATACGATTTTTGTCTCATTTTTTGGAGTATACTCAGATGCCTCCTTCGTGAAATTAGATGTGGTGATAAATATGCCTTTTTTGGCGCCCTGTCCGGCTAATGCTCCGACAAATTTGTGAAGTTCCGGGCGGCCAACAACATTTCCCGGTTTCCATCTTTTGGCTTGGATATAAATAATGTCAAGCCCCAACTTATCCTCTTTAATCGTTCCATCAATGCCTTCATCGCCACTTTTGCCAATGGCTTTTCCGGCATCTTTTATAGACCCTCCGTAGCCCATTTTGACAAGTAGCTCAACTACTAGCCTTTCGAAGAAAGTGGGAGACAGCTCAACCACTTTATTCAACAACTCGGAAGCGAGAGATTTTCTGATGCGCTGGTAGGCTTTATCCAGATTTTCTTCGGGAGTCTGTTCATTAACTTCTACAACTGAGACTTCTTCCGTGTCGGAGTTATTGCGGCTTGAATTTTGAAATTCCAGGAAAGAAGGAAACTGCCTGAGGTACTTGTTGTCAATTTTTTCTGGATTCTTAGCCAGAGTTTGGAGTCCGGTTTCCGTAATGATAAAAGTAGCCCTTTTGGGAGAATCTAATAAGCCAGCCTTTTTCAAGTAGGTCTTTGCCCAGCCAACCCGGTTGTCAAAAATGGCCTGAGTCCCGCTGGTTAGAAGTTCTTTACGCTCTTCGTCAGTTACACCAAATCTGGTTGCTAAACTTTCAATGAGATCACGGTAACTATGCTCTTGCCGGTCAGAAAGTAGCTTCAACAGGGGAAGCATGAGCGATTGATAATCAGGAATCATGGTGCTTTGTGTATCGCCCCGCTGGGGCTTATTGGTTTAGAGAAGGTTATGAGCTACTGAGGTTTCGCCCCGCTGGGGCTACTAGTGATAGCTGCGGAGGGACGAAACCTCGTATTAATTCAAGTACTAAAAGAAACTCCCTTACAAATTCTCCTCCACAAACTGCGTCATCTTCCTATACAAATGCAGCCGCGTATTGCCCCCGCGCAGGCCATGCGCACGGTTGGGGTAATAGAACGTTTCAAAGTCTTTGTTTGCCTCTACCAGGGCATCCACAAACTCCACCGAATTCTGAAAATGCACGTTGTCGTCGCCGGTACCGTGGATGATCAGAAACTTGCCTTTTAGCTTGTCGGCGTGCGTAATGGGTGAGTTATCGTCGTAGCCGGAGGGGTTGTCCTGCGGGCGTTTGAGGTAGCGCTCGGTGTAAATGGTGTCATAAAACCGCCACGACGTCACGGGGGCCACGGCAATACCGGCCTTGAAATACTCAGCGCCCACGGTCATGCAGAGCGAGGCCATGTAGCCGCCGTAGCTCCAACCCCAGATGCCGATGCGGTCCTTGTCCACGTAGGGCAGGGCCCCCAGGTACTTCGCTCCCTCGATCTGATCCTTTACTTCCAGCTTGCCAAGTTGCGCGTACGTTACCGTCCGGAACGCCTTGCCGCGGGCTCCGGTACCCCGGTTGTCGATGGATACTACGATATAGCCCTTGTCGGCCAGCGTCTGATGCCAGAAGTAGTCGCGGCCACCCCAACTATCTACCACTGTCTGTGAGCCGGGACCGCCGTACACAAACATCAGCACGGGGTACTTTTTGGAGGCGTCAAAATTGGCGGGTTTCATCATCCAGCCGTTGAGCATCACGTTTTCTGAGGTGTTGAACTGAAAAAACTCCGGCTTTACAATTCGGTACTCGTTTAGGGTAGCAATAAGCTTCGCGTTGGTTTCGGGCGTACGCAGTACCTCGCCGGAGGGGGCCTTGCGCAGGGCTACCGTGGGTACCGCCGCCATCGAGCTGTTGTATTCTAGGTAGTACTGAAAATCCGGACTAAGCAGAATGCGGTTGATGCCCCGCTTGTTGGAAAGCCGTACGGGCGTAGGGGCCTTGTAGCGGCGGGTAATGCGGCGAGGCAGGTCAATGTCGAGGCTATAAAAGTGGCGTTCGAGCGGCGATACCTCCGTGGAGGTAAAGTACAGGATTTTATTCGCTTCATCTACGCCCAGAAACTCAGAAACCTCCCAATCGCCGGAGGTAAGTTGCCTCACCAGGGTACCGTCCATTTCGTAGAGGTACAGATGCTTGTAGCCGCTGCGCTCGCTGGATAGGATAAACTGCGTGCCGTTGGCGAGGTATTTCAGGTCGTCGGCAAAATTGATGTCCACGTAGGTATCGGCCTTTTCGGTCACGACTACATCCGCCAGCCCCGTGATGGCGTTGACGTGCAGCAGGTCGAGCTGGTTTTGCAGGCGGTTCATGCGGCGCACCGACAGCACGTCGGGGTTTTGGGTCCACTCCATCCGTGGGATGTACATATCGGTTTCGGGGCCGATGTCCATGGGCCGGCTCTTGCGGGCGGCGAGGTCGTGCACCAGAATCTGCACCGTGGCGTTTTTCTCCCCGGCCTTGGGGTACTTAAAGTTGTAATCTACCGGGTAGAGCGGTCCCCATACCTGCATATTGTAGACGGGCACGGCGCTTTCATCAAAGCGGTAGTAGGCAATACGCTTGCTATCGGGCGACCACGCAAAGGCCTTCGACATCGAAAATTCTTCCTCATAACCCCAATCGGCCCCGCCGTTGATAATTTCGTTGAACTTACCATCGGTGGTGATGGCGAGTTCCTCGCCCGTAGCCAGGTCGGTTACGAAGAGGTTGTTTTCGCGCACAAAGGCCACTTTGGTGCCATCGGGCGAAAAAGTAGCGTACTGCTGTTTGCCGTTTTTGGATAGCTTCGTCAGCGTTTTGGTATCCAGGTTATAGATGTAATTATCGGCTTTGGAGCTACGGCGATAAATGGGTTCCTCGTCGGTTACGAGCAGCAGCTTGCGTTCGTCAGCGCTTAGCTCGTAGCCTTCGATGTTGATCTTATCCGAAGTACCCTCTACGGATACCTGGCTCTGATCAAAGAGTGTTTCGACGGCCTCGCCCGTCGCGATGCTGTACTTGACCACTTTGCCCGGTTGCAGGGAGGTGTAGAAGCCACCCTCTTTCATCCAGTTGACGCCCGACACGGTCTCGGCGGTGAAGGTGTTGGATTTGGTCCCGAATATTTCTGCCAGCGTAATGGGCCGCTGCTGCTGGGCGTGTACGAAGGTTGTCAAGAGTACTAGTATGAAAGTTAATTGTTTCACTGTTTTAGTAGGTTGGTTGATGAGTTCTTTGGGGACAAAATACGGCTTTTTCTGCTTTTGGAGAAACTGTGACAAAAGAAAACCGCTAAGACGCGAAGGCGCAAAGAGATTCCTTGCGTCTTCGCGTCTTAGCGGTAAAAACAGCCGATAGCGGAACGCCGCCCGGGTGCCGATAGCCTACTGAATCAGCTCCTTCTGCTTCAAAATCCGATCAAAAAGCTTCATATCGTGCTCGGAATTGAATACGTTGTAGGGTAGGTAGATAAACTGCCCGCGCGAGAGTACCAGCACATAGGCGTCCTTGTCCTTATAGCCCTCCTTGATCATGTCCCACTTCATCACGCCGCCTTCTTTCTGATTGATTTTCATCAAAATCTGCCGGGAGTCAATTTCGTAAATATACTTCTGAAACATGGGCTTGTACTGTTCGAGCTGCGTAATGCCCGTAAACTGAATAACCCAGAACAAAAGGTACAGAATAACTCCAACCAGAATCGTGATGTAGATCCAGTAGTTGGGGTAGATGCCCGTCAGGCTGATGATGGCGTTGATTACCAGCAAGGCTAGCGGAATCAGCGCCCATTTTAGCTGCGACTTGATGAAGTGCCGCATCGCCAGGCTGATGTATTTCTTGGTGTCAAGCGCGTACCGTTTGGTACGGATAGCCGCCGGGTTAGCGGGTGCCTGGTACATCGGTTGGTGCTTGTTGGTTGGTATTTTGGCCATTTCCTCTTACTTAAATTATAATTTTGACTTAGATTGCTTTTATAAGAATCGGAAGTACTGCCCGTGCAGCCCTTCCCGAAGGTGCTTTTCTAAAAACGCCCACAAAGTTAGGAAAAAGCCCCCGACTTAGCAGAAACCGAAATGAAATAAAACAGGATACCGGATTTTGGCGTACTTTGGGATTTCAATAACCGTTGTTAGTTCAATATCAATTTTGAATGAGTGAATGATAGAATGATAGAATGGTGTTTGTACTCTATCATTCATTCATTCATTCATTCATTCATTCATTCATTCATTCACTCATTCTATCATTCAAAATTAGAACCTCGTGAGTTTTCTCTTTCCATCGTTTCTATGGGGCCTGCTGGCTGTTTCGGTACCCATTGCCATACATTTCTTTAATTTCCGCCGCACCAAGCGGGTTTTCTTTACCAACGTAGCTTTCCTGAAAGCCGTCGAGACCCAGACGAGCTCTTTCCGGAAAATCAAGCACTGGTTGATTCTGGCCGCCCGGGTGCTGGCCATCGCCTGCCTGGTACTGGCTTTTGCACAGCCTTTTCTGGCCGGCAAAAACGAAATGGGCATCAGCCGGCAGGGGGTGACGAGCTTATACCTCGATAATTCGTACAGCATGCAGAATGAAGAGAACAACAAGCGCTACCTGGATATTGCCACCGGGCGGCTGGGCGACTTGCTCGGACTGTTTCGTAACGCCACTTCCCTGCAACTGCTCACCAACGAATTTTCGGCCCAGGAGCAAACCCTGGCTACTTCTGACAAAATCCGCGACCGCCTTACTACCATCGGGCTGTCGCACACGCCCCGTACCCTCACCGAAGTATACCGCCGCCAGGAAAACCTGATGGCCCGGCACCGCACGGCGGGCCAGAACCAACTTTTCTGGTTTTCGGACTTTCAGAAAAGTACCGTGGGCGATTTGTCAACGCTCAACGTAGACTCTACCAATAAGCTCTTTCTGGTACCCGTACAGGCTACCCCCGATAAAAATATTTACGTAGATTCTGTCTGGCTCAATACGCCTTTTATCCGCGAGCTTCAAAATAACATCCTGTTTGTGAAAGTAAGCAACTCGGGCGAAGAGCAGGCCGAAAACACGGTGGTAAAGCTCTATCTCGACGATACGCAGGTTTCGACGGCCTCGGTAGATGTACCCGCCAACGGCTCGGCTACGGCCCGGTTCAATTTCAGCATCAAGGGGGGAGGCTACAAGAAAGGGCGCATTACCTTCGATGATTTTCCGATTACCTTCGACAACGACTACTACTTTGTGCTCAATGCCTCGCCGGTGATCAATATCGTGCACCTCTACGGACAGGCGAGCGGCGACCAGTACATCGAGAATGTCTACGACAACGACAGTCTGTTTCAGACGCGTAGTTACAGCGTATCCAACGTAGATGTAGGCCAGTTGCGCACGGCTGATCTCGTGATCATGGAAGGCGTAGAGCAACCCGCCGGCTCGCTACGCTCCACGCTCATTGAGTTTGTGCGCGGGGGCGGTAGCCTGGCGGTCATTCCCCCCCGCGACCCCGCCCAGGCAACCTATACACCTTTTCTGAGTACCCTGGGTGTCAACGGGCTCACTTCCCGCGAGGGTACTCCGCAGCCTATCCCGCTCAATGTTCCCAGTAAGGACATTCCTTTTTTCAGCGATGTCTTTGAAGAATCTATCCGGCAGGAAACCAACCTGAGCCTGCCCTCGGCTTCACCTACCTGGCAGTGGGGCAACTTTGGCAGCGTGCTGCTGTCGCTCCGCAACGGGCAGCCGTACCTCAGCCAGTCGTCAGTGGGGCAGGGTAAGGTATATCTTTTTGCCGCTCCGCTCGAACCCACCTACGGCAACGTGGCCCAGCATGCACTTTTTGTGCCGGTGATGTACAAGCTGGCCGCGCTGAGCGTGCGTGCGCAGCAGACGGCCTACTCCTTCGATGAAACCAATCTGAGGATTCCCGTTTCTGAACCCAACCCTAACGCGGTGTACAAGCTCGTCCGCGACAAAACGGAGATTATTCCCGTGCAGCGTCTGAACGGGAACCAGCTGCTGCTGGAACTCCCCAAAAGTAATCAGCTCACCGATGGACAGTCGGTAGATCCCGGCTACTATGAATTGGTGAACGATGGGAAGGTAGAGCAGCTCCTGGCCCTGAACCACGACAACTCGGAGTCGAAGCTGGACTATTACACGCCCGACGAACTGCGGGCTACCTTTGCGGGCAACAAAAACGTGCAGGTATTCGACAAGATCGACGACTCGGCCTTTACCCGCGAGTTTGAGGAGCAAAATCTCGGCACCAGCCTCTGGAAGTACTTCCTCATCGCGGCGTTGGTGTTTTTGCTGATCGAGATTCTGTTGATTCGGTTTATGAAGGGGTAGGGGAGCTACCCATAAATCTCCTCCAGCAACCCCGCCAAATGAATACCGGCCTGCATAAGGCAGGTTTGTACGGTGTCGAAGTTGAGGTAGGAGTAGCGGTAGCCCAGCTTGCCGTCGGCGGGTAGGGTGTATACCTGCGGCAGGTGGCTCTGCGACACGGCGGCCCAGTCGAGGGTA
>CATMVR010000207.1 GCA_950075905.1 uncultured Persicitalea sp.
CATACGTCGGCTCCAACGATGTTGCCATAAATGCGCATGAGTTTTTTGATCTCAGAGCGGATACCACGCAGCAGGTCTGTGCTCGGGTCAAAATCAACGGTCTGGATATCTAGTTTGATGTTCTGAATTCTTTCTGTCTTTTTCATAGCTACATGATGCTGATATTAAGAGTTACACTCATTCGGGTTTACAATTTTTGCTTCGGTCAATTAAAATTATATAGCTTTTTTTCCTCAATTCGGGTACTTCTTCCTCAGTTTCTCCTTTTTTTTCTTCCCAAATCGGGGAGTGTAAATACCCTCTTTCCAATCTGATAGCCCTTTTTTGGGGCAATTACTGAGGTATGGAACAATCTTGTCATTCTTCACACTAAAAATTACTTGCCCAGTGGGGCCTACATAATTATTTTTCAACCACTTACCCTAACTACAACTATGGATATTTTCAAAATAGATCAGCTCAACGAGCTACTGAATCTTAAAGGCCTGCGTCAGGTGACGATTTATTCGCCTACCAGTCTGGATTCGACCGACAATTATCAGGGAGATAAAATTCATTTCAAAAACCAGCTGAAGGAGGCCGTTGACCAGCTGACCCGACAGTATGGCATGAACGAACAGGAAGCTAAGACCTACCTGCAGCCGGGATTTGAGCTACTCGACAACCAGGAATTCTGGCAGCACAACTCCAATGCCCTGGCATTTTTCCACAGCTCCAAAGGCACGAGCATCAAGCAGTTGCCCCTGGATCTCGACGAGCCAATGACCTACGTGGGCGGGAGCTTTATGCTGCGGCCGCTGATTCCGTTGATTAATGCCGACGGCCGGTTTTACATCCTGAATCTCAATATTGAAAACATACGTCTATACGAGGCTACTCCACACACCATTTCAGAAGTACTCCTTGCCGATGATGTACCTACTACTATTGACGACTACATGAAGTTCGTTGAGCGCGAAGAAAACCTGCAATGGCGGAGCGGTCAGGGCGGCAAGGCCGGGGCCATGTTTCACGGTCAGGGCGCAACCGACACTGAAAAGGAAGATATCAAGCAGTATTTTCACGAGCTAAGCAACAAGCTCGACGACCTCATGCAGTGCGACCCGCTGCCCGCTGTGCTGGCCGGGGTAGAGTACCTGATACCCATTTATAAGGAAACGAGTAAGTACAACAAGTTTGTGGGCGACTGGATTGAAGGTAGCTTCAACGAGAACGATGTGGCCCAACTTCAGGGAACGGGCATGGAGATCATGCAACCGCACTTTTCTGGACAGCGCTCGCAGGATATGGAGCGCTTTGGGAGCCTGCACGGTACGGACACTGCTTCCTCAGACACCGATAAGGTGATCAAGGCGGCGATTACCGGGCAGGTAGAGATTCTCTTTGTGCAGGAAGATGCCAATGTGTGGGGCGTATTCAATGAGCAAAACTACGAGATACAGCGCACGCAGAACTCAACCCCCGAAGCCGGCGACCTGCTCACCGAAGCGGCCCTCCGGGTCATTGCCCAGGGCGGCAAAGTATACCCCTGCGCCGCCGAAGACATGCCCGGCAGCCAAAGTGTGGTGGCCGCGATATTTAGAAATCCGGTCGTTATTTAATTGTGATTTAGAGATTGAGTGATTGAGAGAATGTTAGAATGATAGAATGTTAGAATAAAAGCTTTTGAATCAATAACTAAGCTAGTCTCTGTAATCTCATAAGCCCCGGAAAGACGACGCCTTCTCGTCTCTCTGGGGCCTATCTTGTTCAGCATATAGCGTATATTGATCGTGAGAATTGACATCAGATGTCTTCGCTGTTCACTCACTCCGACACCCATTCTCTCATTCACTCAATCTCTCAATCTCTAAATCACAATTACACCCCTTTCGTCGCCTCCTTCATCTTCGCCAAACCTGTCCTGGCTACCAGCAGGGCATCCTGGGCGTAGTAGGTGGGGTTGAATACTTCCAGGGAGAGGATAACGGGCTTTTCGGGGTTTTTGAGAATAGTAAACAGCTCCTTCATGGGCCCCACGCCGTCGCCGGGGTAGACGCGGTCGGAGTCTTTGAGTTCGTTTTGGGGGGGAGAAGCGGGGTAGTCGTTCACGTGGAATACTTCGATGTAGGGCTTGCCTACCCAGGCCGCCTGCTGCAGGCCCGTGCCGCCGCGGTAGAGATGGTAGACGTCCATGAGTACTTTGGCCGAGGGGTGCCCGCTCTCAATGGCCACGTACATGAGCTCGCTCAGGCGGCTCAGGTTTTTGGAAAATCCCCATAGTTCCAGGTGGGGTATTACGCCGGTGGTATCGCCCAGGTCGAGGATGGTGCGGTAGCGCTCGGCGGCTTTTTTGAGGTCGAGTGCCTCGCCGGTAGTGGCGCCCATGGGCGGGGCCGCAATGCGTTTGCAGCCGATTTCGGCCAGCATTCCCATTTCCTGTTTCAATTGTTCCGAGGCCTTGGCACGCGTACCGGCATCGTCCACGATCCAGGGGGCAAAGCCAATAGCATCCTCGGCCACAATGCCGTTGTCGTTCAGAATCTTGCGGGCGTCGGCGGTGGTTTTTCCGTTTTTAATAAAATCCTGCAAGGTATTTATCCAGATCTCCACGTGCCGGAAGCCGGCTTTGGAGGCCGTTTCGATTTCTTTCTGAAAGCCTAATTTGTGCCCCCGCAGGGTGCTCATGTTGAGGGCGTACTTGAAGGGCTCGGCTTTGGCCGAAGCGCTGGACGGCGTGGCCAGGCTGCCCAACGCAGCGGTGGCGGTTAGTCCGGCCAGGGCCTGACGACGGTTTATCATTGTATAAGACTGTTTTGAGATAAGGTACAATTGCCATCAAAAGAGAATCCTGCCCCAAACCTAATGATTTGCGGGCGGCAATCTATTTTTTGGCCGTCAGCCTGTCTCACTTTCGGCTAAATTGCCATTTTCTGACGCTGATGGTTGCTTTTTTGAGGTGGTCGTCCAGTTCGCCACTATTTTTAAATTGCAGCTGATGCAGCTCGCGGTATTCCACCTCCACTTCAAAGGCATCCGGCTCAAAGGGCCAGGGCTCTACCCGCAGCTGCTCTTTGTGGTCTTGCCAAATCTGGTACATCTGTCCATCGGGTCCGTGGCTGATATCCATCTTGCGCTGCTCGGGCTGCACCTGATCCATGCAGAGCAGCAGCGACAGGGCGTCGCACCATTCTACAAAGCGGTAGGCTTTTTCAGCCTCCCGGCGGGTGATAGATAACTCCTTGATGGTAGCTTTCTGGAAGGCCTGCTGCTCCTGAATGAAACGCTGCAAGTCAGGATCTTCAAAAGTCTGATCGGCGTGGAGGAAAGTCATGTGGAGAGAGGTCATGAGGGCATTCCAGCGGCTCTTGGAGCTGGAAATCTCCATGACATTGTGGTACTGACCGGCCGATTCTTCGAGTAGCTGAAAGTGCCGGGGCGCACCGGCGGGGGTAAGGTTTTCGGGTATCCGGGATTCGGGTACCCCGTCGTCGTGCTCGGCTATGGCAAGCAGGGTTTTTACAAAGTGGGGCGGGCGCTCGGTGTGTTCCCAGTGAAAGGCCAGCTCGGCCGCCAGCAGGCCGTGCGCCCGCTGGTAGATGACCTCCCAGCCGGTAGGGATGGATTTTACAATCATGCGGTCAGAATTTTATCATAGTACTGACAATATCTGTACCACGGTCCGGGTGGCTAGTGTTCGAGCCCCAGGTGCCGGCGCACCTCGGCCTCCGACAGTACGGCAATGCCCTGCATGAGTGCGGGCAGCAGGGCTTTCTTGGTAGTCAGCTCCATTTTGAGCTGCAGCGATTCCATTTCGGCGTACTCCACCTCGTGGACGCGCGCGGCCAGTTTACCGATCATGTTGCGGGCTACAATTTGCTCCGCTTCCAGTTTGGCCAGCTTTACGGCCAGGATTTCGAGGTACTGTAAGACAGGTTGTAAATTGTCGGACATCCGTTTCTGTTTTTTATACGATACATGACCCCATGCTAAGGATACCCTCCGCAAGGATTACAACCGTTTGGTGAGCGTTGATTCTAAGAAAAAGCGAGGTCCGCGTCCTCGGAAAATTCCGGGTCCGCGGACCGATTGATTCCTCAGCATTTTAACGCGTACGGAGTCGTTTCATTGTTTGGGGGCTTTGCTTTCCCACGACTTTGCCAGGTTGTTTCCCCAAGGCGGTTACCTGCTGTTTTTTAGCAGGAAACCAGGTGGCTAATACTTCTGTAAGAGCGTGAGCAGCTTACGGTCGAGCTTGTGCCCGTGCCAGTTTTCGTAGGCCACATCCTCCCGGCCAGAATCCAGCATACCGAAGCTCCCCCGGAATTCCCAAAGCGCGTAGCCAATGCCGTTAGAGGTAAGCACATCGAGTACATCTTCAAACCAGGCCAGAAATACCGGGTGGGGCGTTTTGTTGAAACATCCACACTCGCCGCAGTGCACGCCCACGCCCTGTTTGGTCAGGGCAATCCAGGGTTCGTACTGTTTTTCGAGCATAGCGCGGCTCAGGTACTGATCGCCCACCTGCCCCGGCCATTTGGGCTCGGGCAGCCCGGTGGTGTCCTTGAACACCCACGGTGCTTTGTAGTGCGAAATAATGCCCGGATTGTAGCCCCGGCAGCTCTGGGCTATGTTGAGATCGGTGATTTCGGGAATGACGCTGCTGCCCACGTTGTTGCCATCAGCGATCACCATGAAATCCGGGTTGGCTTTCCGAATGGCCTGCGACGCTTTCAGGGCCATCTCGCGGTACTTGTCGCCTGGTATCGGGCCGCGTTTGGAATGCTGGTCGTTCATGTCCTCGCGGGTGCAGGGCTCGTTCAGCAGGTCGAAGCTGATTTTTTTGGGGGAAATCTGCCGGAAACGGTTGGCCCAGAACGACCAGTGGTACACAAAATCGTCCATAGCCCGGGCATCCTGCCACAGGTTGTAGGGCTCCACAAAGCCCGCGTTGACGCAGAAGCCCGGTGCCCGGTGCAGGTTGAGGCTCACGTGCAGGTTGTGCTTGTGGGCCAGGTGTACCAGTTGCTCGATGCGGTCGGTAGCCTGGGTGTCAATGGCCCGTATTTCGTCGGGACGAATGGGGCGGCTGCGGTCAAATTTGACGTAGGAGGGGTAGGCCATGGGTAACCTGATGAAGTCAAATCCCCAGTCGGCCATCCATTTCAGATGCTCCTCGGTGGTAGCAGGCCGGGCGTTAGCCGGGTCGGGCGAAAAGAAGTCCAGCAGGTTGAAACCCTTCCAGCGGGGAAGGGGGTTTTTGGGGGGCTGCGCGCGCAGGGGCGTCTGCCCCCCGGCGGCTATAAAACCGGCCGCCAGCGTGGCAGACTGAAGCAGGAAGTCCCGACGGGTGGGTTGCATAGCTGTAATTTAGTGAAATAAACTTGCTGACGGGATGGGTTGCTCGGCGATACCGGGGCCCTGCCAGCTAAGGTTGAGCACAGGTTTTCCCTCCTTTTCTTTGTGATAATAGATCCGGATAGGATGGTAGCCCGCTTTGAGCAGGACCGTACCCGACACCGAGTTGACTCCCTTAGGTTGTATGGGCGGGTAGCTGCGATCAATGACCGTGGCGTCGTGCAGCCGGAGCAGGGAGGTTCCGTTGCCGTTCAGCGTAAACTGGTAGGTGCCGTCGGTAGGTACTTTCAGGTAGCCTTGCAGACAAACCATCCCTTCCCCGATTTTGACGTTTTGCTTTGCGTCAGCTTCGGTAATGACGCCGGAGGCCGAAGGAGTACGGGCGGTCAGGTTGGCTACCCAGGGAAAGTCTCCCTCGTGGGCCAGCCACCGGATGCCGGCAGTGGGGTTGGTGGGCTCCACACTAGCCATGGGTTGCATGTCGTAGGGGCGGGGAGCCTCATTGTCAGGGCGCCGTATTTGAGAGCTCTTTGCCTTAAATTCCTTTTGCATAGCAGCATAGGCTTCTTCTGTGGCTAAATTACGGGTCTCCTGTGGGTCATTGACGACATTGTAAATTTCAAAATCATCGTCCGGCGATTTTATATTATAACGTACACCTGCGTAGTCGCCCAGTCTGATCTTCTGCATCTGGTTGCGGCGACGCGAGCGGTGGGTTGCGGCAAATTCGTCAAAGTCTGGTGTCGTGCCGTTGTTTTCGTACTCTATGTACACAATACCCTGTTGCTGGGTACCTTTTCCGGTCAGCTCAGGTAACCGGGATACCCCGTCGGTACGGGCCGGGGCGGCAATCTGGGCGGCATCGGCAAAGGTAGCCAGCCAGTCATACATGGCGCTGGGGGTATCGATCACCCGGTTGGGGGCAATGGTGCCCGGCCACTGCACCAGGGTGGGTACCCGCACGCCGCCTTCCCATACGTCGCGCTTGATGCCGTCGTGCGGGCCAAAGCTGTTGAAGAAAGTAGGTTCGTAGGGCTCTTTCAAATAGGATTCGATGGAGGGACCGTTGTCAGAAGTAAACACCACCAGCGTATTTTTGTCAATGTTCAGGTCTTTGAGTAGCTGCATAATATCGCCGATGCCGTCGTCGATGCGGCGGCATAGCGTGGCGTAGCGCTTATATACATCCGGCCAGGCTACTTCGGGAGTTTGCGGGTTTTTGTCATGATCGTAGGTAGCTTTGGCGTAGTCGGGGTGGATGTAAGAATCAGGTGTGCCCGAGGCGGTATTGATCATCTGACCTGCTTTGCCCAGCCATTTCAGGCCGCCATTCAGGCCGCTGCCTTTGGGGTAGGCCTGGGTAGGGAGTTCGAGTACGGCGTGTGGCACATCGTAAGCCAGGTACATGAAGAAAGGCGCCTCCTTTTTGCGGGCCTGCTCGGTGATCACCTGCTTGGCCTTGGCCGTCCAGAGGTCGGTGGTGAAGCTTTTGGCCAGACCGGCCGACACGTTGGACTTGTTTTCCCATACTTCTTTTTTACCGCGGTAGATACCCTCAACGGGATAGTGCTCGTGACCATCTATGTGCCGGATGTAGGCGTAGGAGTAGTCGAAGCCGCGGTTGAGTGGGTGCGCGGGCCAGTTGGGCGCTTCGGCTCCCAGGCCCTGCAACCCCCACTTGCCTACCAGGCTGGTATGGTAGCCGGCCCGTTTGAGTACCGAGGGCATGGTGTGGGTTTCCTGCAGGGCCTTGTCAAACTGGTTGTTTCGCACGTTGGCGTGGCCCTGATGCACGCCCAGCATGAGCGACGCCCGCGAGGGCGCACAGACCGGGGCGGGGCAGTAGTGGTTGGTGAGCATGGCGCCGTTGGCGGCGATAGCGTCGAGAGATGGCGTAAACTGCCAGGGTTCGCTGCGGTCGTTGGCCTGGGCCCGTTGTTTTTGCCAGAAGGCCCCCACATCCCCCCAGCCCATGTCATCGACGAGAATAAAAATAATGTTGGGTTTTTGGTTTGTCTGTTCGGCCGTAGACTGAGCATAGGTGGCAGAGATACTCAGGGTAAGGAGTAGGAGCCATACCCCTTTTTTGACTATTTGCATAGATGAGTTCTGGATAGCGGTAACCGGTTGCAGCTACCTGGGTAAAGGAAAAAACTGATTTCTTTTACTTTCATAGAGTCACGATGGCCGGAGGTTTACCCTATCAGGATGGGCAAAAAAATACCCCGGCCGGAGCCGGGGCGGGTTGGGGAAGGTGTTTTACTTAAAATTCAGTGCGGTGCTATACGAAAAGAATTAGTTGCCTGCCACCAGTTTTACATCCATTTTCACATCATCAGATATGACCATATCCTGCATTGGATGCTTGAAAGCCACCTCGTATTTGTTGCGGTCAAAGGTTAGCTCTCCCGAGATTACGGCCTGGCCATTTTGTTCGGAAATAACTACGTTCCGAACGGTTTCAGGATGGGTCACTCCCCGAATGGTGAGATTTCCCATTACCTCATCACCCTCGGAGCCGGTGATTTCAAAGGTAGCGTTGGGGTGTTCGGCTACGTTGAAAAAATCTGGCGATTTGAGGTGCCCCACCAGTTTTTCCGGGGTTTTATCCTCTTCCGCATTGAAATTATCGTCCGTGGGAGAGATGGAGGTTAAGTCCACCTCAAAGCTTCCGCCAGCTATTTTTCCATCCTGAATCGTCACCGAG